>DATLWH010000555.1:0-17787 GCA_035576505.1 Thermoanaerobaculia bacterium
GCCGCCACTCCGTCGACATCGCAGATCGATGTCTCCGCGGTGCGCGGCGACCCCGAAACGGTGACCGAATTGCAGGCGATCGAAGACCTCCTTACCGGGACGGAAGCTGAACGCCGTCAAGGAGTTGACAGGCTTCATCAGCTCCTGCGCCACCTTCGAGCCGCCCCTCGTTGACAGGCTGCGGAGCGCGCGGCCAAACGTCAACCATTGAGCTTCATACGCTCACATTTGCGTTCACATCTGATTGACGATTCGGGCTCGCTGGCGTACAATACCCGTCCTTCAGTTTTTGCCAGTCTTCCGAAAGGAGCTTTACTTGTCATCAATGAAATTAGGATTCAAAGTCGGGGAAAAGCTCGTTTATCCGAACCATGGAGTGACGATCGTCGAACAGATCGGCGAGTCGCCGATCATGGGTGCGGATGATACGTACTACCATCTCAGGCTTCTCGCGAACAATTCGCGCCTGATGGTGCCGATCACGAACACGGATCGCGTCGGCCTCCGGCCTCTGTACAAGCAGACGCAGATCAAGGGTCTTCTCAGCCTCCTCGAAGAGACCACGCAGAAAGCGCATACCGACTGGAAAGGTCGTTACCGCGAGAATCTCGAGAAGATGAAGACCGGGCGTCTCGAAGACGTGGCCGAAGTCCTCAAAAACCTCAACGAAGTGCAGAAGAAGAAGAGCCTCTCCTTCCGCGAGAAGAAGATGTACGACCGCGCCAAGTACCTGCTCGTGTCGGAAGTGGCCATCGTGAAGAACATCCCGGAGGCCGAGGCAGAGAAGCTCATCGCCCGGTCGCTCGAGAAGTCGCTCGGCCATTAGCACCATCCTCGGATCTCACAACGTGCCGCCGCCCCGAAACGGGCGGCGGTTTTGTTTTTGATGGGCACCGCTCCGCGCGGCAGAGACTTCCGAGCTAATGGTGGCTGAGCTAGGGCAACCAACGCCGCGGGCCGCGCCCGCTTTTGTTACGATGTCTCCGATGTCCGCCCGCCTCCCCGAATGGATCCGTGAGAAGAAAGTCAACCTTCGCGACCTGCACGAGATCAAGTCGTTGCTGCGCGAGAAGTCGCTGCACTCCGTCTGCGAGTCGCTGGCCTGCCCGAACCGGAGCGAGTGTTTCACGCGCGGCACGGCAACGTTCATGATCCTCGGCGACGTCTGCACCCGCTCCTGCGGCTTCTGCAATGTGACGACCGGCCGGCCGTACGCGCCTCCCTCGCCCGACGAGCCGCGCTCGGTGGCGGAAGCGGCGAAGAAGATGGGGTTGCGCCACGTCGTTGTCACGTGCGTCACACGCGACGACCTCGCCGATGGCGGCGCGGCGCAGTTCGCGCGGACGATCGAAGCGTTGCGCGACGCGCTGCCGGATGCGGCCGTCGAAGTGCTGACGTCCGACTTCCGCGGGAACTTTGCCTCCGTGCGCACCGTCGTCGAGGCACGGCCTGACTACTTCAACCATAACGTAGAGACCGTTCCCAGGCTTTACGACTTTGTCCGGCCGGGCTCCCGTTTCGAGCGCTCGCTGGCGGTGCTGCGCGAGGCGAAGCGCATCGACCCGACGATCGTCAGCAAGTCGGGCCTGATGCTCGGCCTCGGCGAGCGGCGCGACGAAGTCATCGAGGTTCTGAGGCGGCTCTTCGAGTCCCGCGTCGAGATCGTCACGATCGGCCAATACCTTCAGCCGAAGCGCGAGAAGCTCGATGTCGTCGAGTACGTCGCCCCGCGTGTCTTCGACGAATACCGCGCCATCGGCGAGGAGATGGGGTTCCGGGCGGTCTTCGCCGGCCCGTTCGTGCGCAGCTCGTACATGGCGGATTCGGTGGCGCATCATGCGGCCAATGCGTAAGAGCCCGCGGGCGAACGATCCGGAGAAGAAGGAATCGGGCCCGTACTTTCACACCTGGCTGCCGATCTTTCTCGACTTCCTCGCCGTCGAGAAAGGATTGGCAAAGAACTCCCTCTCCGCGTACCAGTCCGATCTCCGGCACTTCGGTCACTGGCTCGCCGATGAGAAGAGAGAGCTCGACAGCGTTCAGCGGATTCATATCGTCCGCTACTTTCAGACGCTGCGCTCCGCCGGCATTTCCGCGCGCTCGGTCGCGCGTGCCCTGGCGGCGATTCGCGGACTGTTCCGGTTTCTCGTCGCCGAACGCCATATGAAGCACGACCCGACGGAGAACCTCGAGAACCCGAAACTCTGGACGACCCTGCCGAAGTCGATGCAGCCGGAAGAGGTGGAAGCACTGCTGCGTGCTCCCGACCGTTCCACACCCGAGGGACTGCGTGACGCGGCCATGCTGGAGCTGCTCTACGCCACAGGACTTCGGGTCTCGGAGCTGATCCATGTGAAGGTGGACGACCTGGTGATGGATGCCGGTTTTCTGCGCACGGTCGGGAAAGGATCGAAGGAGCGGATCGTGCCGTTCGGCGACAGCGCGCGCCAGGCCATCGTGGCTTACCTCGAGCACGGCCGTGCGCGGTTCAACAAACACGCCGATCCTCATCTCTTCCTCTCGATCCGCTGCCGCCCGATGTCGCGGCAGTCCTTCTGGATCAAGATCACGAGGTACGCGCGTCAGGCCGGGATCACATCTCCGATCTCACCTCACGTGCTGCGGCACGCCTTTGCCACGCACCTGCTCGAAAACGGTGCCGACCTGCGCAGCGTGCAACTGATGCTCGGTCACGCCAACATCTCCACGACGCAGATTTATACGCACGTCTCGAGGACGAGGCTGCAAAAGATGTACGAACAGTTTCACCCGAGGGCGTGAGCCTGCAACTGCAATAAGGGCTGAGCCGTCATAGTTGATAACGACGGTCCATATGGTCAAGCGGCTTCTTCCATTCATCGCTCTGGTAGCGCTCGCCTCGCCGGCGGGCGCCAGCATCGCCCTCTTCGTCGACGGGCGGGCCATGAAGATCGCCGCGTACAAGGTCGTCGGCGACAGCGACATTCAGCTCACGCTGAAGAGCGGAGGGGCCATCACCGTTCCGCTTACCCGCATCGACCGCGTCGTCGATGACGAGATCGTTCCGCCCGCGATCGTGGAAGAAGTGAAGAAAGTTGTCGAGAAGGACGGCGGCATTTTTCCGAGCCGTTCGTGGCGCTACGATGACCACCGTGGGCCGATCTTCAAGTCGAAGTTCGACAAGCTGATTGTCGAGGCGGCCAGGAAATTCGACGTCGATGCGGCCCTGGTCTCCGCGGTGATCAAAGCCGAATCCGACTTCAACGCCCGCGAGGTCTCCGACAAGGGCGCGCGTGGCCTGATGCAGCTCATGCCTTCGACCGCGGAGCGCTTCGGCGTCACCGACTCATACGATCCGGCCGCCAACATCTACGGTGGCGTGCGTTACCTCCGCTGGCTCCTGCAGACGTTCAACGGCAACGCCGACCTCGCGGTGGCCGCGTACAACGCCGGCGAGGGAAACGTCTGGAAGTACAACGGCGTGCCGCCGTTCCGCGAGACGATCAACTACATCAACCGGATCGCGAAACACGTGCGAGCGGCCATGACCCCGGCAGCACCGGCGAGCAAGGCCGAGGAGTCCACACACTCCAAGCTTCCGGCGGCGACGCCTCCGACGCGATCAGCTGGGTAAGCGGTCATCACGGTCATGCTGGTGTGCCCGCGGTCATCACTTCGTCAACCGGAGTCTCTTCTTCGATGACGGCCGCCGGCCGGGCCGGCTTGAAGTTGTCGAAGCGCAGGATCATCACCGTGCGGTCGTCGTCGGCGGGTCTCGTGCCGCAGTGGCGAGCCACTGCCTCGAGGATGCGGTCGCGAATCGTGCTCGGCCAGCGGTCCGTCGATTCGGCCAGGAGCGCTTCGAGATGGTCAAATCCAAACGGCTCGCCGTGCTCATCCTGTGCTTCGACGATGCCGTCCGAAAGGTAGACGATGGCGTCGCCTTCCTGCAGATCGACCTCGGCCGTGTGCGTGCTGATTGTGCTCCGCACGCCGAGGGGAAGTGACGGTACCTCGATCCCCTGTGGCTTCTGCCCCTCGCGCAGCAGGTAAGGATAGAGATGGCCGGCGTTCGTGTGGCGGATCGTGCCGTGCTCGAGATCGAAGATCGTGAACGCCAGCGTCATGAAGGCGCGGCGCTCCGTGGAGCGGAAGACGAGGTCGTTGAGGCGATGGAAGAGCGACGTCTCCTCCGCCCCCTCCTCGACGAGGGTGGTGATGGCGGCTTTGACCATGGCCATGACCAGACCGGTCGAGAGGCCGTGCCCCGAGACGTCGCCGATGGCCACGGCCAGGCGCGTCTTGTCGATGTTGAAGACGTCGTAATAGTCGCCGCCGATCGATGCGGTCGGCTCGAAATGCGCGGAGAACGAAACGCCTCGGAACTGGGGACCTTCCTTCGGCAGAAGGTTGCGCTGAATCGACGCGGCAATCTCGATCTCGCTCTGCAAACGCTCGTTCTCGGCCACGTTGACCAGCAGCGTGGCGATCGATTCCGTCATCCGGTCGAATGACTGCGCCATCTCTCCGAGCTGGTTCTGCGGCTTCATGGCGATTCGATAGGTGAAGTCGCCGCGCTCCACCGCTTTCGTTCCCTTCTCGATCCGGTTCACGGCACGGGTGATCGAGAAGATCAGCACCGCGGCGAAGAGAACCGCCATGCCATAGAACACGAGGAGCATGATGATGAGGAAGGCTGTGAACTGCAGAAGGCCGCTGACGTAGCTATCCGCCTGTGCGCCGAAGTAGAAGTGAAAGAGGTTCTGGAAAGGATTGATGATGATCGTGACCAGCTCATGGCGGTCTTCGATTGTGGCTCCGCTTTCCCAATCCGTGAGAGCCGTAATGTCCGGCCAGATGACTTTGCGGCCGATGGAGCGAAAAATCAGCTCGGTGAACTCACCCTTATCGTCTTCAGCAATATCGTAGGTGCGTGTGCCGCTCGAGACATGAATGCCATTGTTCTGCCGCCTTTCTCCTTCGACCAGCCGACGCACGGTCATCCCCGACTTGTCCTGAAGTTGCTCCATCCATTCGGCGTCGATCGGCTCGACGAATGCGATCGTCCGTACTTTGCCTTCCCCGCGCGCGACCTGGTGCGCGGCCACGAGGAGGGCCTGACCGTCTCGCCATACAGTGCCGCTGAAAGTCGTTGACTTCAACCATGCCGGCAGCTTCGCGCCGGAGGCGTTGTCGGTGTCGTAGATCTCCAGGCTCTTCGTCAGCCCGGCAGATGGTTTGCCGGTCAGCGAGTACTCGAATGCGGCGGACTCGAGTTGTCCGAGGCTTGCCTGCCGCTCCCCGCGGAACGCGGCATGCGTCATGACGCCACAGATCATGTAGCCAATGACAACCAGCAGGATTGCGAACAGGAAGAACGGCAGCACTCCGATGAGCACATAACTGAGGAAGAGCCGTCGCCCGACGCGCCAGAACAATTTGCGAAGCAGCCAACGGACGAAGACCGCCAGACCGTATAGCGTGAGGGCGATGAAAATCAGGCATGCCAGGAACGTTATGAAGCTAAGGAACGCCAGCCCGGGGATGTGAAGCGGCCTCAGGACGCGCTTGACCAGCTCGTCGAAGATGATCACGGCGAGCGCGGCGAGCCACACGAGGAACAGGCGCGATCCTCTGCGCGTCCGCGGCGGTTCAGGCTTCTTTTGCACGGGTAGCATCGTTCAAGGGCTCAGCGTCCGCTGAGCATACTCGCGCAGCGACTCACCGGAACCAGTCGGGTATACGAAGAATCGGCGCGAGAGGTTCCGGCTTTTGTTTCGGATGCCCTCAAAGCTGATCTTGACCCCATCGAACTGAACCCTGGCCCCAGGATGCCGCGACACACCGGCTGCCTCAGATCTCGCGAAGCGCCTTCGTGATCGGCATCCGCGCCGCGGAGAGTGCCGGCAGCGCCCCGCCGACGATGCCGGCGGTCAGGGCGACGAGGATGCCGATCAGCGCCACGCGTGAATCGACGCGGAAGTTGAAGGCCACCTCGGAAAAGGTCACGAAGTTCGTCGTGCCGGTCGAAATCGCGTTCACCGGCAGCGCCAGGAGCAGCCCGGCGATTCCGCCGAGGAGGGAGATGAAGGCGCTTTCGATGATGACCGACAGGAGAATCGTCCGGCGTTTGAAGCCGAGCGCGCGCATCGTTGCCAGTTCGCGGCCGCGCGAGGCGATGGCAGAGAACATCGTGTTCATCGTGCCGAGAATTGCCCCGATGGTCATGAAGACCGTCACGATCGTTACCAGCACGACAATCCCGAAAAGACCGTTGGTCTGATCGGCGTAGTACTGATACTCGCTCTTCACGTCGAGTTTCAGACGGTTGTCGTTCTTGATGGCGGCCTTGATCGATTCGAAGGCATCGCGATCGTTAGGGCGTAGGATCACCGAGGAGTAGGCCTCCCGCTTGCGCGCCTGACCGAGAAAGTCGGCGTCGCACCACATCTCGGAGTCGAAGGCGGTTGCCTGCGCATCAAACACGCCGACCACGCTGTATTTCTGGGTACCGAACTGGAACTCGTCGCCGATGCCCGTATTGACGAAACGGTCGCGGATGCGCCGGGCCACGATGACTTCGTTCACGCCGGGCCGGAACATGCGCCCTTCGACGAGCTTGATATACGGCCTCATCGTGAAGGCCTGGGGTGTGACGCCGCGGACCAGGACGTTGGATCCTTTCGGATCGTCCTTCTTCGGGATCTTGAAGATGATGACCAGCTCCGGCGAGATCATCGGCGCGCCGCTGCTGTCTCTGGCGATACCGGGCATTGCCCGGATGATCCGGAATGCATCCTTCGTCACCCAGCTCGACAGCTCCGCGGCAGCCCCTTCGCGCATCACCATCAGATTGTCTTTGGAGCCGGAGGAGACGACGGCTGAACGAACGCCGTTCTGGAGCGCCATCATCGAGATCATCACGGCGATCACGACGCCAATGCCGAGGATCGTCATCAGCGTGGAGACGCGGCGCGCAGTCAGGTTGCCGATGTTGTATTTGAGCGGGATCATCAGACCACCCTCCGCAGACCGTCAACGACGCGCAGGTTCGACGCCCGCAATGCCGGCAGACCGCCGGCGATCAGACCGACCGCGGCGGAAGAGGCCACACAGATCGCCAGAGTCTTGGTATGGATGCCGAAGTTCTGCAGGAACCCCTGCGTGACCTTCCCCATGTCGACGAACGCGTAGATGAAGTGGGCTCCGTAGCTGCCCACGGCGCCGCCGATGACCGTCAGGAGCACGAACTCCGTCAGCATCAGGCCGAGAACGAGGCGCTGCTCGAATCCGATCGCTTTCAACACGGCGATCTCGGTAACGCGCTCGCGCGCCGACATCGACATGGTGATGGCCGCAAGGAGGATGACCATGAAGATGGCGCACGACGAGACGGCCGTGAAGAGGAGCTTGACGTTTCCCATCATCGACATGAAGTTCTGCTGGAACTCTTTTTCGGTAAACGTCTCGGTTGGAGCGTCGCCGTTCTTGAACATGGCGTCGATCTGCTGGCTGATCGCCGACATCTGCTTCGGATCCTTCACCTTGACCCAGATCGTACCTACCTGACCCTTGTTCACCATCGACTGCTGGAAGTACTCCATCGGAAAGAAGACCGACGTCGTCTGGACAGGGTGTACGTACGTGCCCCGGATCGTCAGCTCGGGGTCGAACGGGAAGATCTGGCGCTTGAGCGTGATGCGGTCGCCGACCTTCCAGCCGAATCGGGTCATCAGATCTCTTCCGACGAGGGCGCCCCGGCGGTCTGCCGCAAACGCGGCGAACTCTTTCGGGTCGACCTTGTAGTCGTCGAAGACCGTGGGCATTTTGTCGACGTCGATGGCGAAGTTCGCGAAGAAGTTCGACTTCTCTTTGTAGTAGGCGCCGATCCACTGCAGCTTGGCGGTATCGACGACGCCTGGAAGCTGCCGTATTTTTTCCTCGTGCGCGTACGGCAGCAGGTTGGCCAGGGAGATCGCCGACTGCACCACGAGGCGGTTCGCGCCTTCGCCGGCGTTGGAAAAGCTCTCGAAGTTCTCGAGGATGGCCAGCAGCGTGGCCACGAAGAAGAAGATGACGGCCAGCAGCAGCATGGTCAGAATGGCCCGCACCTTGTTGCGGAAGAGATTGCGTCGGATCAGCTTCGCGAACTTCATGCGATTGCCGCTGCTTCGACGCCGGCGGTGCTCTCGACGAGCAGTCCTTTCTCGAGGTGCAGCGTCCGTTTGGCGTGCTGCGCCGCTTTCGGGTCATGCGTGACCATGACGATGGTCTTCTGAAAGTCGGCGTTGAGCCGGTGCAGGAGGTCGAGTGTCTCTTCGGCATTCTTCGCATCGAGATCACCCGTAGGTTCGTCAGCGACCAGGAGCGTCGGATCGGTGACGATGGCCCGGGCGATGGCCACACGCTGCTCCTGGCCTCCCGAGAGCTGCCGGGGATAGTGGAAGGCGCGGTCGCTCAATCCGACGATGCCCAGCGCCGCCTGCACGTGCTCGCGGCGCTCCTTCTTCGAGAGCTTCGTCAGCAGCAGAGGCAGCTCGATGTTCTCGAAGGCGTTGAGCACGGGAATGAGGTTGTACATCTGAAAAATGAAGCCGACGTGACGGGACCGCCAGCTCGCCAACTGCGTCTCGGAGAAGCGCGAGATCTCTTTCCCGTCGACGGAGATGTGGCCTCCCGTGGGGCGATCGATGCCGGCGATGAGATTGAGCAGTGTGGTCTTGCCGGAACCGGAAGGGCCCATCAGCGCGAGGAAGTCGCCCTGCGGCACGTTCAGCGTGATGCCGTTGAGAACGGGGACTTCGAAGGCATCGCGCTTGTAGACCTTCCGGACGTTGTCGATTTCGACGAGTGTGGCCATCGCTCCTCCGCAATTATTCAAACCGGACCAACTGCCCGCTCTCAAGTGTGTCGACACCGGTGGTCACGACGCGGTCGCCGGAATTGACGCCGCTGGTGATCTCGATCCGTTTCTCGCGCACGGCGCCGGTGGTGACGTGCCGTAGCGTGACGCGCTTGTCGGCGCCGACGACCGCGATGTTGTTACCGGCGACGGCGGATGCCGGAAGCCAGATCTTGGGTGGCTCGTGCATTTCCGCATCGGTGCGCTCGCTCTGAAGGAACGACACGCTCGAGCTCATCTCCGGCAGGAGACGGTCGCCGGGATCGACGATCTTCACCTTCACTTGAACCGTCGCCTTGGCGCGATCCGCCGTGGGGATGATCTGCCGCAGCACGCCCTTCCACTTCTGGTTCGGAAATGCATCGACGCTGACCTCGGCGGCCTGACCCTCGCGCACCTGTCCGATGCTCGACTCGTTGACGTCCGCGACGACCTCGAGCGTCTTCAGATCGACGAGCGTGCAGATCGCCCCTGCCGGCAGCGTGCCGCCGACCTGGGTCATCATCACCGAGGAGATGACCTCGCCGACTTCCGTGTTCTTCGTGGCGATCGTGCCGTCGAACGGAGCCCGGACGACCATGTCCTGCATGTTGATGCGGATCTGATCGACTCTGGCCCGCGCTCCTTTGAGCTGGGCTTCGGCTCCGTCGAGTTGGGAGCGCGTGGTGACACCGTCTTTCCACAGAGCGGCCTGCCGTTTCCACTCGCGATCGGCCTGTTGGAGCGCGGCGTTGGTTTCGTCGAGCTGCGCCTGCAGGTTCGTGCTCTCCAGGACCGCGAGCACCTGGCCGGCACGCACTTTGTCGCCGACATCGAAATTGAGCCGAACGACCTTGCCGGAGATTTTCGGCGTGATTTTCGACTGGCGGTCGGCCACGAGGTACCCGGTCGCGGTAAGCAATGGGGGATTGGTGACGTTGATGGTTGGCTTGACGACGAGCGTGTCCACAACCGGCGCGCGGCGGGGCACGATCCACACCTTGTAGATCGCCAGTGCCGCCGCGACGACGACGGCCAGAGTGACGATCCACCCTGCAATCCGTCCCCAGGCGATGCCTCTGGCATCGTCATCCTCTCTGTGAATACGCAGAGCGGAGAGGTCGGGCCGCTGAGGTTCGTCGGTGACTGACATGTGGAGGTCCGTGTCGAACGGACCGACATGATACCGAACGTTCTTAGAAGCTGCGGAACTGAAGACTCTTTGGTTCCTGATCCGCAACAAACATGCGGCTGGTGGTGCCGTCGCAGTACGCCCAGTCATGGCTGATGCCGGTCACCATGAGGGCGTCGTCAGGGCAAAGCTCGCCGAGAGCAAGGCCAAGAGTCTGGACGTCGGTACGGTCATCGGATAGAACGACGAAGGTCGATTCGAAGGGCAACTCCACGACGACGCCGAGACGGGCGATGGCGTCGTGTAATTCGCCGTAATCGGACCCTGGAGTAAGGCTGTGCCGGATCAGAAGGAAGTCGCGCGTCGTCGTGAACTGGGAGCAGCCGACGAGAACGCGGGCGTCATCACCGACTTCGATCCTCAGGTACCGCACGAGCAGCTCTGCGTGGCCGCCTTCGGGCAGCCAGACATTCCAGCTCTGATCGAAGTTTGGCTCGGCGCCCAATCGCCGCATGGCGTCTGACACCGCGACTGTCAGCTCGCCTTCGAAGCAAACCTGAAACAGCTTGATATCCCCCATCACGCCCTCCCGCAGAACTGTCAGTCGTGGGTAAATGATAACACGCTCGCCGGCGCGTGTCCTGGCAGGTTTCTTGAGTTATTTGACCGCGAAGGAGACTTACTCATGCGTATCAACGAAGACGAGGTCAAAGGGAAGCTGAATCAGGCGAGCGGTACCGTGAAGGAGAACGCGGGGCGCGCGGTAGGTAACCCGCGGCTCGAGAATGAAGGTGCTGATCAGCGTGCCGGCGGCCGCGTGCAGGCTGACTTCGGCAAAGCCCGCCGCAAAGTGGGCGAGGCGATGAAGGACGCCGGCGACAAATTCGGCAAGTAAGCAAGGTAGACGGTCAACACCGGGGGCGCGGAACGCGCCCCCGGGCATCACGCATCAGGGAAAAATCTCGATATCGGGGTCCAGGGTAGGCGCGTTCGTTGCTGTGATGTCGTACTTAAAGCTACGCATCGTGCTGCCCGTAGTGAACGGACCCGCCACACAGACCCACTTCCCTCCCTGGAACGAACAGGAGACGGCTGGCTCGCCGGCCGGTAGAACGACCGTGAACTGCTGGTCCTTTGTCGTTGACTTCCACTCGACCGTATCTTGATTCTTCTTCAGCTGGATCGGATCCGTGGGATCGACGGTAATGCCGACGCCAGGCGTGACTGTTACGGACACATCTTTCTGCATTGCTTACACCTCCGCTTATCGATTGTTTGAAGGACCCGCCGGCATTGTAGCCGTTACGGACTCCTTGAAAACGTCTTTCTGACGGAGGATCGCGAATTCGGGGTCGCTGGTGATCTGAGCCGGATTGCAGCCGTGCGTGACCGCATCATGAAGCCAGGAGACGGAACGGCGGTCGTCACCGGCAAGCAGCGAGACGATCGCGGCGCGGTAGATGCTGTTCACATCATTGGTGTCGATGTGTAGCGCCGCGGCGATCTCGGCCTGAGCCTCGGCGATCTTGCCTCGCTTTGCCAGGCATTCCGCCAGTCGGGAGCGCGCATCCGCGTTTCGGTTGTTCAGCTCGACCTGTTTGCGCGCCAGGGCAATGGCGGCGTCGTAGGCTTCTGTCGATTTCTGTTCGCCGCCGGGAATCCACCGGTACGCGTCGCCTAGATTGGCCAGGTATCGATAGCTGCTCGGGCTCATTCCCGCCGCCTTTGCGTAGGCTGCGGCGGCATCCGAGTAACGGCCGACGTAGTAGTAGCAGGTTCCCGCGTTTGAATACCCTTGATCGGTTGGGCTGCGCTTCAGCATCTTCTCGTAGAGAGAAATAGCATCCTGGTATCTGCCGAGGGCTTGATAGGAGCCGGCGAGGTTGTTGTACCCGCGGACATTGTCCGGAGCGAGGGCCACGACCTTCTGGAATTGCTGCGCGGCGTCCGCATACCGGCCGTGCACGAAGTAGAACGCACCGAGCTTGTTGTAGCAGGACCAGTAATTCGGCTGTAGGTCGATCGCTTTCTTGTAGGACAGTTCCGCGTCCGCGAGGTTGCCTGCCGCTTTGTAGGCCTCGGCCAGTTCGAGCGTCGCGTCGGCGCTATTGGGCTGCTGAACGAGCGCCTGTTTCAGTTCTGCGATTGCCGCGCTTGTCTGGCCCGTCAGACGCCGCAACTGTCCGAGCGTGATGTGAAGCTCGAAGTTCTGTGGGTCGCTTGACACAGCGCGCTCACATGCAGCCGCAGCTGGAGTGGCCCACTTGGTATCGTGGGTCAACTGGAACTTCGCCAGATACGCCCGCCCCAGCGCGGCCTGCACGGACGCCGAGGAGCTTTGCGCGGCCAGCTCCTCGAGGATGTGAATGGCGCTGTCGACCGACGCCGCGCTGTCGTAGCGGCGGAGGTGCCCCAGCGCCTCGAGGTAGCGGGTTTGTGAAACGGTGTTGTCAGGCGAGGCCGGGCGGAAGGCGGGAGCGCCGAGTTGCAGCGATGCGGCGATGCTGTCGGCGAGCTTGTCCTGAATCGTGAAGAGCTCCGAGACCGAGCCTTCGATGAGGTCGCCGGAACGGGAGACCCCGTGGGTCAGATCGACGATTTCATAGGCCACCCGCAAGCGGTCTCCGGCCCGCTGCATCGAGCCGGTCAGGACGACATTTGCGCCGAGGTCGTGGCCGACCTGCTGGGGGTTCGCGTTTGCCATCGCGTCCGGCGTGGCCGGGCGCATCACCTGTACCGAACTGAAATGCGCCAGCCGGGCCGAAAGCGTCTCGGCGAGACCGTCGACGACGAGCTGGCCGTTCGGTTCGCCGGTCAGATCCTTGAATCGCATCACGGCCAGATACTTCCTGGCTGTTGCCGCCTGTGACGTTGCGGCGGTGGGGGCCGCGCCGCGCCGCGCCATGAAGGCGATGCCTCCCACGAGCAGGAGCGCGCCAGCGACACTCGCCGCGATCATCAGGTTCTGGCGCGATACCTTCGGCGGCCGTGGGATTTCCTCCGACCGCGTCATCGTGGCGAAGCGGTCGCGGATGTTGCGGAGGTCGCGGGCCAGATCGCGCGTCGACCCGTATCGCTCGGCAGCATCTTTTGACAGCAGCCGTTCCACGATCCAGCAGAACGGCTCCGGGGCCTGCACGTTGAAGCGGGTGATCGACTGCGGCTCTTCGTGCAGGATTGCGGAGAGCGTGTCGATGGCGTTATCAGCTTCGAAGGCCGGTTTTCCCGTGCTCAGCTCGTAGAGGATCGCGCCGAGAGCGAACTGGTCGGAGCGGAAATCGAGCGGCTTTCCAGTGGCCTGCTCCGGCGACATGTAGCCGACCGTTCCGAGGATCGTGCCCGGGTTTGTGCCGGGCATATCCAGCTGGGCCGTCTCCTCTTCCTCGCCGGCGGGACGAACCATCTTGGCCAGACCGAAGTCGAGAATTTTTACGTAGCCGTCCTTGGTCACCATCACGTTCTCGGGTTTCAGATCGCGATGGATGATTCCCCGCTCGTGGGCGGCCGCCAGACCGTCAGCGATCTGCGCGGCGATGTCGAGGGTCTTCCGGTTCGACAGCGGCCCGTCGGTCAAGAGACCGCGCAGGTCGCGGCCGTCGATGAACTCCATCACGATGTAGGGCGAGCCGGATGCCTGGTCCATCCCCACTTCATGGATCGTGACGATATTCGGATGATTGAGTGCCGAGGCCGAGCGTGCCTCACGGGTGAAACGCGCCAGCGTCTCCTTGTCACCGGAGAGGCGCACCGGCAGGAGCTTGATGGCTACCTTGCGGCCGAGCGACGGGTCCCGCGCTACGTAAACCTCACCCATCCCACCCGACCCGAGAGGGGCGAGGATCTGATACTGCCCGAGGCGCTCGCGCATGGCACTCATTGAGAGGGGACCGGCAGGTGATTCTACCGATGCGCTGCTCTCAGAGGGGACAAATCTGGGGCGTGGTCGGGAGTCGGGGGTCGGGGGTCGGAGGTCGGGAGTGGGGAGTGGGGAGTGGGGAGTGGATGTCGGAACTTGTCGCCCAGTTCTTCTACGACGCCCGACTCCCTCGAAAACTCGCTACGCCGCTTCCAGGTGTCGGGTGCCGGAGTTCGTTGCCCGTACCTGCTACGACTCCCGACTCCCGACCCCCGACTCCCTAAAGTCAGCTACGCCGCTTCCGGGTGTCGCGTGCCAGGAGTCGGAACTTGTGCCTGCTACGACCCCCGACTCCCGATCCCCGACACCCTCACTACTCGCTACGCCGCTTCCGGCAACTGCCGCAACGCTCTCACGACCCACTTCCACTGACGCCGTGACTGCTGCACGTGCTGGCGCGAACGGCGGCGGGTCTCCCGCCACGACTTGGAAAGGCCTTCCGCCTTCTCCTCGAGGTGCTGACGCCACAGTTTCAGTGCCGTCTCGAGGTCTTCCATCGCCACGTGTGCGCGGCGGCGGATCTCGTCGCCGAGCGAACCGGGCGTCGATTCGATCTTCGTCTTGACTGTTTTCAGCGCGGCCTGCATCCGGGCCTGCTCGATCTGCGGCAGCGGCGCCGTTCGCAGGTCAGAGGCGAGACCAAGTGACTTGAACGCCCTGATCAGCCACTTCGACGGATCCCACTGATACCAGCGAATGCCGTTGCGGAAATCGGTGGGAAAGCGGTGGTGGAAGCTGTGGTAGCCCTCGCCGAGCGTCAGCATCGCCACCAACCAGTTGTCGCGCGCGGAAACGTCGGCGTTGAAGAGCGGCTTGCCCAGTGTGTGCGCCAGCGAGTTGACGAAGAACGTCGTGTGATGGATGACGACGATCCGGAGGAAGCCGCCCCAGAGCAGGCCGGCGATCGGGTTCCCGAAAGCCGCGCCGATCAAGGTCGGGATGCCGAAGCCGGCCACGATCAGGATCACCTTGTGCCAGCGGTTCTGCCACATCACGATCGGGTTCTTGAGCAGGTCGGGCGAGTTGGCGAACGTGTCGTCGAACTGTTCGTTCTTCACGAAGATCCAGAAGATGTGTGCCCACCAGAACCCGCGCTTGATGTTGTACGGGTCCCAGTCCTTGTCGACATGTTTGTGATGAACGCGGTGGCTCGATGACCACCAGAGGATCGAGTTCTCCGCCGCCATGGCGCCGAAGAAGGCGAAGAGGGCCTGAACGACGGGCGACGCTTCGTAGGTTTTGTGGGAGAAGAAGCGGTGGTAGCCGGCGCAGATCGAGAATCCGACCAGGGCATACATGACCACGAGCAGGATCGGCATCCAGAGGTGGAAGCCGTGAGTCCACGTCCAGGCGGCCGTTCCGAAGATGCCGATGATGGGCGTGAGAGAGAGGAACGCGATGTTCACCCAGTCTTTTTTCTGATGCCTTGCCGATTCGCTGATGACGTCACCTCCAAAGTTGCGGGAGACACGATAACCCTGTTCCGGTGGAGCGTATTGCTCCAAATTGCACACGCGGCAGCGGCCGGCAGGGCCGGCCACCGACCGGAATGAGACCTTCGGTGCAACATTCTACGAAGTTCTTCGTTGACAAGTACGAGTTGCTTCGTACATGATGCATCAACGAAGGAGACCCACGATGAAAACAGCACTCTTGATCCTCCTTGCCGCCGCGATCTGCTTCGCCGTCTACGCCGCCAGCGATTCCCGCGACGGCGTCTGGACAGCCGAGGTCAACGCGGAGGGAACTGCCCTGCAGATGACGCTCTTTCGCGGCGATCGCGACGGCCACGCCGGTGTGGGACGTCACGGGATGAACAACGTCATGGGCTTCGAGCTCTCGCTGGCGTCGCTGACCGGGCTGACGAACGCGGAGATCAAGTCGACCGCCGCCAACGTGCAGTTCGCGCTGTCGCGGCCGGCGGGCAGCATCAGTTTCGAGGGTCGTTTCGCGAACGGGATCGGTGCCGGCAACTTCAAGTTCGCGCCGGCCGAGCCATTCGTGCGCGACATGGCCTCGCTCGGCTATACGGCGTTCAAGGATGACGATCTGCTCATGTTCGCCACGACCGAGTTCTCGCCGCAGACCGTGCGCGACCTGCGCGCCCTCGGATACCAGCCGACGCAGCGGGAGATCGAGGAGGTGGCGATCTTCCGGATCGACGCGCCGGCAATCAGGGAGTTCGCGCGCCTAGGCTATCCGAACCTCACGCTGCGCGAGCTCGTGAACTTCCGCGTCGGCAAGGTCGATGCTGCCTACATCGACGGGATGCGCGCGCTTGGTTACAGGGATGTCTCCGCGCACAAGCTGGCCAGCCTGGCCATCCTCGGCGTGACGCCGGCGTACGTGCGCGAGCTGCGCGCGGCGGGTCTCCAGAACCTCACGCCGCAGGAGACCGAGCAGCTTCGCATCGGCAACATCACGGTCGAGAAGATCAATGAATACAAAAAGCTCGGCTACACGCTGACGCCGCGCGAGCTGAGCGACTTCGGCATCCACGGCGTGACCCCGAAGACGATCGAGGAGCTCCGCGCAATGGGCTACCCGAGCCTGACCGCGCACCAGCTCATCGAGATGCGCATCTTCGGCGTGACGCCTGACTACATCCGCAAGGTTGAAGCGAGCGGCTACAAGGCTGTGCCGGTCGACAAGCTGATCAAGCTGCGGATGAGCGGCGCGGATGAGCTGATGACAGGTCGGAAGAACTGATTTTCACCACGGAGGCGTGAGAGATCACGGAGGATTCTCTCGTGTCCTCAGCGTCTCCGTGGTTGAATTCCGTCAACCCCCTCACCCCATCCCTTCCTCAATCCGCGTCCGCTGCTCCGCCAGCGGACGCAGCGTCGCCGCCAGCTCCGCTTCGGTGATCGCCACTCCGGCGACCAGACCGGCGGGCGCCGGCGCGATGGGAATCAGTCCATCGGTATCGCTCGCGTGGAGCCAGAGGGCGATCAGGTAGAGCGATGGGATCCGAAGCAGCCGCACCTCGAAGTCGCGAGGAGCATTTCGAACCTGCTCCTCGGCGTTGGCGATGGCGTCGACGGTTCCGGCCACGAACGGCCCTTCGTTGATGTGCGCCAGCTCCATCGGTCCGCCGCCGCGCGCGATCACCTCCACCGCCGCCACCGCCTCGTCGCTGTTGTTGATGACGAGGTAGCGCCACGAGTCTTCCTTCGCCGATGAAAGGATCGCGCCGGCCACCACGTCAGCGGCGGTCGCCAGATAGACGCGGTGCGGTTGCGAGAGGGTGAGGGTTCCCGCCGTCGCTGCCAGCGACATGGCCTGCAATTGTCCCTCCCCCTCGGCATGGGGCGCCGAGAGGATCGACGAAAGCTGAGCGCGCGCGGCCTGCGAGGCATCATCGGGGGCGGCTGGCAGATGGATCGGCATGGCGAGCTCTCCTCTCAGGCCTTGGTCGTGTACGAATTCGTCCACGAGCCGCTGCCCTGGTACGCGGAGAGGAAGGTCGTCAGCGTTACGTGCGAGGTTCCGTAGATCGGATCGCGGATCGTGACGATCGGCACCGCCCCGGTAACGTCGTAGCCGTCGATGCAGACGAAATGGCCGCCGCCGCCCGCCCAGCCGATGCGGCAGCCGAGCGGGTGGTGGTTGTCGATCTCGACGCGGATCGCGTCGATCGGCAACGCGGCGGGGGTCGTCGCCTGCAGATTGCCCAGCCCCATCAGCGCGCGATCGAGGAACCACGGCCGGTTACAGACCGACGAGGTCGGCGTGTCGCAGCACGGCGTCGCCATCTGCCGCGCCGCCTGCTGGCATTGCGTGATCGGGTTGCCCGGGTCGTAGAAATGCTTCACGCTGACTGACACCGCCGACCAGCACCAGTTGTCCTGCTCCTGAAGCTCCATGGCCAGCGAGAGC
>DATLWH010000556.1:0-4332 GCA_035576505.1 Thermoanaerobaculia bacterium
TCACCGGCGGCGTGGACTCTTTCTGGGGCCGCAAGATCCGCGTCGGGCGCATCGACATCATCGAGCCGCACCTCAACTTCGAGATCTACCCCGCCGGCGCGACGCTCACACACAATTTCCCCCACTGGAACTCCGGTCCGCCGTCCCGCTACGAGATCTATCATCTCGACCTCGGGAACCTGTACGTTACACGGGGAGCCTTCGAGTTCCTCGACCGCCGGCACACCATCTCCGCGGCGGCAACCAACATCACCTCCACGATCAACGTCACGCCGAAGGAAGACCTATACGCGGGTGTGCTCACCAGTCCGCAACTCACTCTGAACATTCAGGACTACGTACCCGTCCAAACGGCATTGCGCAGTCAGTTCCGTTTCACGCCGGACAACCTCGAGCTGCGGTCGGTCGCGCTGGATGGCGGACCGGACATGCGCATCTTCCTCAGCGGTAAGGTCGCGCCGCTCAGCGACGCCGTCTACAACCTCCACGTCACCTCGCAGGTCGGACTCAATCGCGTCCGCCAGATCTTCCGAGTGAACAGGGTGCTCGACGGGATGATCGACCTCGACGGCAATCTGCGCGGCAAGGGGGGCGCCTTCTCGATCACCGGCGGCTGGCTCGCACCGAAGATCCGCGCCGACGTCTATGACCTTGCCGACGTCCGCGGAACGATGAACGTCACCGGCGACCGCACGTTGGTCGACATCCAGCGCGCCTCCTACGGCGGCGGCACGGTCGCTGGGCATTACAACCTGCCGAAGTACGACGAGCCGTATCCGATGAGCGTCGATCTTCGCTACAGTGCCGTCTCCCTCGAAAAGCTGTTCGGCGACTGGGGCATCAAAGACAACGGCCTGCGCGGCGGTGCCACCGGCCACCTCGCCTACCACTGGAACAAAGACAGCATCCTCGCGGGCGCCGGCGAAGGAAACGCCACGCTCGCGAAGAACGCGCAGGCATTCTCGCAAGCGGCGTATCCCATCCCAATCGGCGGCTCGACCGACTTCACGCTCGACAACGGCGTGGTCACGTTCCGGCGCGCGCAACTCGTCACCGACGCGTCATCGATCGACTTCACCGGAAAGTTCCGCATCGACGACGCCTGGGCCGACTTGCTGATGAAGATCCACAGCAGCGACTTCGCCGAGCTCGATCGCATCGGCTACAACTTCGCGCACTCCGCCGGAAAGACGAAATACACACTGCTCGGTCTCGGTGGGGGCGGCGACATCAGCGGCAACATCCGCGGAAGGATCAAAGAACCCGAGGTCGTGGCGCGAATCAACGGAACCGGCACGAAGTACAACAACATCCTTCTGGGCGACACGGAGATCGATCTTCGCTACGACGGCGGCAAGAGCCTGCTCACCTTCGAGCGGGCCACGTTTCATGACGGCGCCGGCCGGTTGTCGATGACCGGCACGCTGACATTCCCCGACAAAGGACCATCGCCACAGTTCGATCTCGCCCTCGACGCGGCCAATTACAACGTCGAACGCGCCATCGAGGCAGTCGATCTCAAGCTGGCCATCAAAGGCATCGGTACCGGCAAGCTCGTCGTCACCGGGACGTCTGACGAAGGGAAAGTCAGCTTCGCCAACTTCCTCGTCCACCAGGGCGTTAATCAGAACAGGGGCGACCTGCGTCTCAACGGCACGGTGGCCTGGCTGCCGGGCAAAGGGAACACCTCGTTCGATCTCGACATCGCCACGACGTCGTTTCCGGTCGCCGACATCATCACCTTCCTCGATCTCGGCAAGGCGCCGGTTTCCGGCGACATCAGCGGCCGGCTGCACCTCACCGGCCCCAAGGCAAGGCTCGAAGGCTCCGGGCAGGTGACGATCTCCAACGGCTCAATCTACGACGAGCCGGTGACGACCGCAAAGGCCGACATCCAGTTCACGAAAGGGGCGATGAAGGCGACCAACGTCACCGTCGTGGCCCCGGCCGGCACCATCAAAGGCGAAGGGCAGATCGACTTCGGCACGAACCAGTTCTCATACTCGATCCAGTCTTCGTCGATCGATCTCTCGAAGCTCAAGGTGCTCTCGTCGCTGGCGGGACTCCTCGGCGGCAACATCACGCTCAGCTCCACCGGCGCCGGAACGTTGACGCAGCCGGAGCTCGTGCTCGAGGCGAAACTCAATCAGGCCACCCTGCGAGGCCTGAATCTTCCGCCCGATGCTCCGCCGCCGACTCTCTACATCGCCGTCCGCAACGGCCAGCTCATCGTGAAAGGCTCGGCGGCGGGCGTACTGACCATCGACGGCAACGGCAGCATCGCCGAAGACGGCACGCTCTCGGGCCTCGTGCAGGTCCGCGTGACCGACATCGCCAAAGCTCTGGCGATGTCGCCGAAGACGGCCTCTCTTCCCGCCACCGGCAGCCTGACCGCCAGTCTGCAACTGGGCGGCAAGCTCACCTCGATCGAGACACTGCGCATCGACGCCACGTTCCCCGAGTTCAACGTCCGCATTTCCGATCAGGCGTTCGCGCCGGCGCGGCCGCTGCACTTCAGCCTGCACGATGGGCGCATCGTTTTCGACGACTTCCAGCTTTCACTCGCCCACAATGCTTCCACGCCGGCCACGTTCACCGTCGGTGGCTTCGCGGAGCTCACGGGCGCGAAGCGGCTCAATATCGACCTGCGCGGCACTCTCGAAGCGGCGCTGTTGCAACTCTTTGTCACCGATCTCCGCGCGGACGGTCCCATCGCCGTCGCCGGCAGTCTGACCGGCACGCTGGCCGCGCCCCGATTCGCCGGCACGGCGGAGTTTCAGAACGCGTCCGTGCGCATCCCGGGCTTCCCGCAGATGATCGACGCCATCACCGGCACGCTCACCTTCCGCGAGGACCGGATCGAGATCAACTCGGTCCGTGCGCATCTCGGCGGCGGCCAGATCGTCCTCGGTGGCACGGTCGCCCTCGACGGGACGACGCCGAAAAGCATCCGCATCACGTTGCAGGGAACCGAGGTTGCCATCCGCTATTTTGAAGGGCTCACGGTCGAAGGGAACTTCGCCATGCTCCTCAGCGGCGATCTCGACCGCGCCGTCCTCACCGGCGACGTCACCGTCAACCGCGCGCTCTACTTCCGCGACACAGACATCGGCTCGGCGCTTCTCAACGCCGTTCTCGCCCGGCGCGGTGTCACGCCGGTGGTCAGCGCGTCGTGGCAGGACCGCATCGGCCTTCGCCTTCATCTCACCAGCAACAACACCCTGGCCGTGCGCAACAACATCGCCGACTTCGCCGGCAGCGCCGACATCGACGTCACCGGCACGCTCGGCAACCCGGTCATCCTGGGCCTGGTCACCATCAACGAGGGTGGCAAGATCCGCTTCCAGGACATCGACTATCGCATCGTTCGCGGCTCGATCAATTTCCAGAACCCGTTCCGCATCGATCCCTTCTTCGACATCGCCCTCGAAGCCCGCGTGAGCGGAGGCATTTCCGAAATCGAGTCCGGACCCCTCGATGTCACCGTCACGCTCACGGGCACCATCGACCGTTTGACGCCGTCGATCACGAGCGATCCGCCGGCCAGCGACATCACGCTCTTTTCACTCCTGGGCTTCGGGGCGCTGACGCGGAACACGGGCGCAAACAACCCGCTCACGGCCACCAATGCCGGGCGTTCGCTGCTCTTCCAATCCGTCAGCCGCCTGCTCAACACCAGCGCTCTTTCGTTCATCGATTCATTCGCCATCTCCTCCGATCCCGCCGACCTCGACCAGACCGGCGACCCGGGGACGAAGGTGTCGTTTGAAAAACGGCTCTCGAACAACGTGCGCATCCTGGTCGTCTACAACACGCGTGACTCGAGGAACCGCGTCACGCTGGAGTGGGAGGTCACGCCCGACTGGGTGCTGCAGTTCACGCGCGACCAGCTTTCCAACGAGTACGACGTGGAAGCGCGCTTCCGGCGGTCCTACGAGGGACATTGGACGTGGGGCATGAACGGCCGCAATCCTCTGGCACTGCTGACGTCATTCAACACGCCGGTCGCCAGCACTCCCCCTCCGCCCCCGATTACGACGGCCACGACCACCGTCGCGCAGCCGACCGGCGGCATCGTCAAGAGTGTCGTGTTCCATGCGGACTCCAGCATCGACACCGCGACGCTGAGCCACTACGTGGCGGTCAGGATCGGTGAGCCGCTTTCGATCCGCGGCGTGCAGACGTCGGTCAAGAGCCTATTTGCCACCGGCAACTTCCGCGACATCCGCGTCGACTCCACACCGTCAGGAAACGGAGTGGCAGTCGTCTTTTCGCTCTACACCAACCTCCGGATCGCGTCGATCGACTTCGACGGGCTCAACGGCTCCGACC
>DATLWH010000557.1:0-2621 GCA_035576505.1 Thermoanaerobaculia bacterium
CCAGAAGTCGCTCAGCGATACCGAGAGCTATGAGGTACCAGGCCGTCCGCGCTTCACGCGCGAGGAGGCCGCCAAGCGCAACGCCTTCCGCAAAGCGCTGACGAAGTTCCTCGCCGAAGAAAAACCGCTCGTGATGATCGAGCCGGATCCCGCCGACTACGGAACGTTCCACGTCCAGGGCGCCGGCACGCAGAAGGATGGCGAACAATATCCCGTCCCGTCGATTGTGATGTCGACCGAGCAGTACAACCGTCTGGCACGCCTCACCGAGCAGGGCAAGAACGTGACCGTCGAGGTGAACGTCAAGACGACCTACTACGACCAGGACAAGAACGCCTACAACACGGTCGCCGAAATCCCCGGGACCGATAAAAAAGGCGAGATCGTCATGCTCGGCGGCCACCTCGATTCGTGGCACGGCGGCACCGGCGCGACCGATAACGGCGCGGGCACGGTCGTGGCGATGGAGGCTGTACGCATTCTGAAAGCGATCGGCATCGCCCCGAAGCGTACGATCCGCATCGCGCTCTGGAGCGGCGAAGAGGAAGGCCTCCTCGGCTCGCGCGGCTATGTCGCCGAACATTTCGCATCACGCCCCGAGCCCGATCCGGCCGAGCGCGATCTCCCTGCCATGATGCGCCGCAATACCGGACCGCTGACGATCAAGCCGGAGCACGCCAAACTGTCCGCGTACTTCAACCTCGACAACGGCACGGGCAAGATCCGCGGCATCTACGCGCAGGAAAATTACGCAGTCGCCCCGATTTTTCAGGCCTGGATCGAGCCGCTCAAGGACCTCGGCGTCACGACCGTCACGGAGCGCACCACGGGAGGTACTGATCACCTCTCTTTCGACGGCGTCGGACTTCCCGGCTTCCAGTTCATCCAGGACGAGGTCGAGTACGGGGAGCGCACGCACCACACCAACTACGACGTCTACGATCGCCTGCAGCGCGACGACCTGATGCAGGCCGCCGTCGTCATGGCCACATTCGTGTGGGAGGCCGCGAACCGTCCGGAGATGATGCCGAGGAAGCCGTTGGCGAAGACGGATCTGCCTGCGGCGCCCGTGGCGGCGCATTGATGTAGTTGCACTATTGCGCTGTGGGGTTGCCGAGTTGCTTGGTTGCTCGGTTGCGGGCTCCAACCCTGCAACCCTGCAACTCAGTAACCTAAACAACTACTTCCAGAAATACCGCGCCCGGATCACCGTCCAGGCGATCCGGATCGTGTCCATCAGCGGTTTGTAATGGCTGGTGGACTGGCCGTCGACGAAGCCCAGGTCGATCGGGATCGTGATGATCTTGAATCCGCCCAGACCGGCGCGAACGATTACCTCGCTCTCCATGGCGAAGCCGTCGCTACGAAGGCGGGCGGCGCGCAGAAGGTCGACCGAGTACAGCCGGAAGCCGCTCTGGGAATCGGTGACATTCGTTTTCGAGGCGAAGGCGATGCACCGCGCCGAGAAACGGTTGGCTAACCGCCGCCGAGGCAGCATCTGTCCAAAGAGGTGTGCCCTCCCGCCGATGATGAGGTCCGCGCCGCTCTCGGCGCGCGCGGCGAGAAACTTCGGGATCTCCCGCGGAAGGTGCTGACCGTCGGCATCGAGCGTGACGACCACATCGAAGCCGTGCTCCAGAGCGTAGGCGAAGCCGGTCTTGAGCGCCGCCCCTTTGCCGCGGTTGATGGAATGGCTGGCCACCCGCGCCCCCGCCTCGCGTGCAATCTCCGCGGTCCGGTCGGCCGACCCGTCATCGACAACGAGGACGTCATCGTTCATCGCCCTGCAGTCACGTACGACCGCGGCAATGCTCCGCTCCGCATTCAACGCCGGGATGATGACGAGCGCCTTGGTCGTCACGCCGCCTCCCGCGCTATGACGGCGCACACAATGCCGCCGCCTGCCGAAATGGAGTTGACCAGGATGTTCCGCAGTGCGGCGTCACGCGGCGCGCTCACGGGCAAGAATTGCATTTCGGTGTCCGCTTCCTCGAAACCGAACGAAGCGTGCAGCTTCTGATCGCGCATCGCCAGAAGAGCCGCCGCGAGCTGGAATCCGCCACCGGCCGCGTACTCGCCAAAGGTACTCTTGACCGCCACGACCGGAGGCACAGCCTCTCCGAAGAGCATCCGGATCGCCCGAAGTTCCAGCCGGTCACCGCGCATCGTCCCGTTGGCCGAGGCGTAGATCGCATCGATGTCGGAACGCTGGACCCCCGCATCATCGATGGCCGCCTGCATCGCCGCGGCGACCTGCGCGTAGCCGGTTCCCCAGTCGGAAATCGTCGCCGTCGTATCGCGCGCGATGCCAAACCCGGCCAGCCAACCGTACGGCTGCCGTGAAGGCATCTCCTCGGCCACAAAAATCGCGCTCCCCTCGCCGATGGACATCCCGTTGCGCCGACGGTCGAATGGGCGCATCCGTTCCGGCAACCCGTTCTCGGCGTGCGCCAGCGCGCC
The DNA here is from genome assembly GCA_035576505.1 of Thermoanaerobaculia bacterium. Classification (GTDB taxonomy): domain Bacteria; phylum Acidobacteriota; class Thermoanaerobaculia; order Gp7-AA8; family Gp7-AA8; genus JADGNZ01. The sequence continues at coordinate 2,461 of DATLWH010000557.1, forward strand.
GAGGCGATCGAGAACGGAAAAGACCATCTCGTTGACCTCTTCCACGCCTCCGATGATGGCAGAAGGCGCGGCCCCCTTCACGATCTGCGAGCTTGCGAACATCGCCGCGGCGAGCATCGATGACTCGCGCTGCGTCACGGTGACGTTGAAGCCGCGCAGAT
>DATLWH010000558.1:0-3178 GCA_035576505.1 Thermoanaerobaculia bacterium
CAGGCGGCGGCCGAGGAATGAGTGGGAGAAGAAGACATGCTCGCCGACCATGCTGAACGCGCCGAGGGGAACTTCGGAGTTGACGCGCAGCAGCTCCTGCATCAGCTCGAATGACGGTTCGACGCCCTGCACGCAGAAGGCGAGCACCTCGATGACGGCGTCGTCTTCCTGGTACGGGTCGATGGAGATCTCCAGCACGGTCGAGCCGTACTTCAGATAGAAGTCGCAGTGTTCGGCATCGTCGAAATGCTCGTCGACGAGCTCATCGAGATACGCCTTCACCTGCCGGTAGACCTCTTCCTGGCAGGCCGTGTTGAATGCTTTGTCCCGTTTCGCAGCCATCGGCGTTGATTGTAAAGCAAAGGAGTCGCGCGTGCGTGAATGACGAGGTCGAAATCGTGACGCATCAATCCCGAGAAGGATCGAAGGTCAACTGTCTTCGGTGGCCGCACGCAAAAAGGTATCCTCGCGGCGGTGAAGATCGCTCGGGTTCGCGGCCTGTCGCTGATTGCGTGCATCGCGCTACTCTCCTGCCGCACCATGACTCCGCGCGAAACCGGCTTTCTGCTCCGCTCCGTGACCGTTCACGGCACGGCCTATCCGTACTCGGTCTACGTTCCGCGCGCGTTTGATGCTTCGAGACGCTGGCCGGTGATCCTCTTCCTGCATGGGTCGGGGGAACGGGGAGCGGATGGGCTTCGCTCGACGCAGATTGGCGTGGCGGCGGCGATCCGCGCCAATCCTGAGCGGGTGCCGGCAATCGCCGTCTTCCCGCAGGCGCCGCTCGACTCGCGCTGGCTCGGAGAGCCGGCCGATGCCGCGATGGCCGCGCTCGAGAGGAGCATGGCCGAGTTTCATGGCGACCCGGCGCGCGTCTACCTCACCGGTCTGTCGATGGGCGGATATGGCTCCTATCATCTGGCGCTGGCCCATCCCGATCGGTTCGCAGCGCTGGTGATCGTTTGCGGAGGGCTGCTGCCGCACGAAACGACGACCGCCGTGCAGCAATCGCCGCTCACTATGGGCACGTCCGACCCTTACGCATTCACCGCTCAAGCGCTGCGCGCTCTTCCCATCCGGATCTTTCACGGAGATGCCGATCCGGTCATTCCGGTGGCCGAGTCGCGGCGGATGGCGGAAGCGTTGAAGAAGGAAGGTGCGGATGTGCGCTATGTCGAGTTTCCCGGCGTCGGCCACAACGCGTGGGAGCGTGCCTACGGCGATGCCGGACTGTGGGTCTGGCTGTTCCAGCAGCATAGGGCGAAGAATCGATGACCAGCGCCGCCGCGAGCAGCGAGCCATCGGAAGCGGCGCCGGCTCCGGTTGCCGAGGAACGTCCAGGCGGCCTGACGTTGTTCGCCTTGTTTCTTGCCGTCGGCCTGATCGCATTCGCATACGTCTGGATGACCGTGCATCAGCGGTCCGTGGAGACGTTGTCGAGAACGGATCTTCCGATGCGCGCGCACACGATCCTCTCGCGCTGGCTCGATCACGGCTACTTCGCGTCGTACGGGCTCATCTGGCCGACGCCTGACCAGAAGATCATCTACCGTTCGTTTTCCGGCGGGTTCATGATCAGCAGCTTCCTGGCCGAGAAGGTCTGGATGGCGATGACGGGCAAATACAGTTGGCGCCTCGTCGCGCTGCACAACGAGATCGTGGCGCTGCTGATCGCGGCGTTGCTCGGGCTGCTTGCCTACCGCCTGGCGCGGCGACTCGGAGCCGAGCCTCTTCACGCGTTTGTGCTCGGCGTGGCGGTCGAGATGGTCTGGTTCACGTTTCCCGACAACCTGGCAGGCTTCTGGAGAATGTCGGAGCACGAGTACAGCGGGTTCGCATCGATCGGGTTTCTGCTCCTCGAAGAGCGCGCCCTGGACGGGCGTCGAACGCGGCTGCTCACGGCGTTGCAGGCGTTGGCCATCTTCGCGTTGACCTACATCGAGTGCATCATCGGCACGATGTTCATCGCCGCCTACGTCGCGGCGGTGCTGCTGCTCCGCGAGGAACGGCCGCCGCTCAAACGGCTCTTTGTGATGTTGCTCCTTCCGTGGATGTGCGCGATGGCGGTCTTCGGGATCGAGTTGATCGGAGCCCGAAACGAGAGCAGACGGACGGGCGTGCAACTGGTCGGCTCCCGTTTTCTGTATCGCAGCGGGCTCGATGGCGACGCCATGTTTTACGGCGACCACCTCGACATCGCATACGGACGCGACATCGTGCGCACGGGCCGGCCCGGCAATCCTCAATATCTCTTCCGATGGGAATGGCTCTTCATCGGCGGTGTCGTCTCCGTGCTGGCGACGTTGGCCGCGTACGTCCGGAGGCGCGCGCCGCGCATCATGGTCGTGGCTCTGGCCGCTCTGGTCGGGACGTATCTGCTGTACGCGGCGGTCTTCAGCCAGGCGGTCGTGCTCCACCCGTATCTCTTTGATGTGCTCCTGGCCACGCCTCTGATCCTGGCGCTCTTCGCCATCGTGCCGGCGCTCGTGGAGTCACTCACACGCCGCACCGGCGTTGTCGTGCTGCTCGCGCTCTTCGGCGCGACCTGGTTTTCGCTGTTCCAGCTGCGGCTCTACGCGCTTTCCTACCCGGCGCCGCAGCCGGCCGGCGTGCTGGCCGCGCCGGCGCAACCGCGCCAGCAGTGATCGCTCTGCGCGCCTCAGTGTGATGCGTGATGCCGCGTCGTTCCCACCTGCGCGCCTGCCTCGACAGAGTCGAGCGTGCCGCAGGCGTTCGTAATCCGCACGAACCACACGGCGTTGCCCTCGGGATACGTTGTGAAGGACGGCGAATCCGTTCCCACGGGATTGGTCACGTTGCTCGGGTGCCTGACGAACCACTGATAGTGCAGATCTCCGCCCGATGCGGCGACGGTGAATGTGGCCTTGCTGCCGGGGCTCACGATCTGGCCCGCCGGCTGCCTGGTGATCGCCAGAGCGGAATCGATGACGACCGTTGTAAAGACCCAGGTGGTGCCGCCGCAGGGGCCGGTGTCAGTCAACATCACCCCGTAGACACCCGGTACGGTGATGCCGGTCGGGTTCTGCTGCGTCGAGGTAAAGCCGCCCGGACCGGTCCAGGAGTAGACCGTGCCGCTGCCGTAGGCGATGAGAGTGACCGAGCCGCCGGCGCAGGCAGGACCGGTATTCAAGGCCACCGCGTAGGGCGCTGGACCCGG
>DATLWH010000559.1:0-3518 GCA_035576505.1 Thermoanaerobaculia bacterium
CAACTCTTTCTCGCTGGAAGCGAGCGCATATTCTGACTCAATCACACAATAACTGATATTTGCGTTGAACGAAAACGAATGGCGTATGCATATCGGTGACCATCACGCGGCCTGGGCCTGGCCTGCGCCTGAGCAACAACCCGTGCGCCCCGGCAGCCGGACTCCACACCATTCCTGCCGGGACGGAAGGTGCTTATTATAATGAGCGTTTAGGACCGTACAATAATTTTTCGGTAGCATGCAACGTCTTCCAAGCTACAAGCATATCCGTGGCTTCTCACGCGACGAGCTGTCGTCGTTCCTGTCGGAGAACGCGCCGTCGCTCGTCGAGGAGGAAGCGCTCGCCGTTCTCGACAATCCCTACGTCACACCGCGGATGTGCCAGGCCATCGCCCACACGCGGCATCTGGCAGCGTTTTATACCGTTCGCTTGCGTCTCGTGCAAAACCGGGCCACGCCGCTGGCGGACTCCGTCAAGCTGGTTCACTACCTCCACTGGCCGGACCTGTTGCGTCTGTCTGTAGACGTCAAAGTGCCGGCTCAGGTACGGCGCGCCATCGAGACGCGGCTGCTTCTTCATGTCGACACGCTCTCGCTCGGCGAGAAGATCGCGGCGGCGAAGCGCTGCAGCGCTTCGCTGATCAGAGTCTTTCTCTTCGATCCCGATGCGAAGGTTTTTGCCGCCCTGCTCATCAACCAGCGTCTGCGGGAGGAGGACTTGCTACTCGTGGCCGGCTCCGAGAGCACTTCTGCCGAGAAGCTCCAGCTTCTGGCCTCTGACCGGAAGTGGTCGTTTCGCTACGCCATCCGCAGAGCGCTGGTGATGAATCCGTCGACGCCGCGATCAACCGCCGCATCGCAATTGCGCTTCCTCTCCCGGCGCGACCTGCGCACCCTTCACGAACATCCCGCCACCTCGACGTATCTGCGCCGGTGTGTCGAGCGGCTGGAGCCTGCCGTTTTCACGCGCGAGATGGAACGAATTGACTAGAATGAGGTTGTCGCGCGACATTGCACATGCCTGATCGGGAACCTCAGCCGCAACCATCGGAGCTCGCGTCGTTCGGCGAAGAGCTTCGTCGCGAGCGCGAGATACGAGGCATCTCCCTCAAGGAGATCGCCGACGCCACGAAGATCAGCAAGCGCTTCCTGGAAGCAATCGAGCGCAACGATCACAAAACCCTGCCGGCTCCCGTGTTCACTCGCGGGTTTGTCCGCGAATATGCCCGCTACCTCGGCCTGAACGCCGACGAGATGGTCAATCGGTACAACTTTGGGGCCGTCGGCGATGACCGCATCGAACAGTCGTCGCATCTCGACCGGCTGACAACTCCACAGATTTCCCCGCAGCCGGGCAAGAAGCAAAACAAGGGTATCCCGCCGGCGTATGCGCGCGTCGATCGGAATGTCTACATCCTCATCCTCATCGTCGTGGCGCTGTCCGGCGTCAGCTACTGGGCGCTGAAACACCGGCGTGAGAGCCGAGTCAGCGAGGAGCGTCTCGCCGTCGAGACGAAGTCCGCCCCGGCCCCGGCTCCTGCGCCGCCTGTCACGCCTCCCCAGACCGCGAGCACGGGAACGCAACCCGAGGCGAACAGCCCCTCGAAACTGGTTCTGAGCATCGAGATCACCCGGCGGTCCTGGGTGGTTCTCGAGGCGGATGGGCAGACCGCGATCAACGACGAGCTCCGCCGCGGCTATCACCGGACCGTCGAGGCAAAGGACGGATTTCGTTTCCGGACCATTGGCAACGCCGGCGGCATCTCACTCACTCTCAATGATCTGCCTGTGCCGGCCCTCGGCCACGATGGGCAGGTGCTGCACGACGTCGTCCTCGACCGCACCCTGCTGCAGAAGATCCAATCTCCGTCCCAGAACAACTCTCAAAGCCAACAATGAGCACTTCCTCCGCCGAGCTCTCTGGCGACGTCGTCATCGACCGGATCGATTCAGGCCTCTATCCACGGGAGGTCATCGAGACGATTGCCCGCGGATTCCTCCCCCTTCCGCAGGACGATCTGATCGCGGTGCTCGCCTTTCTGACCAGAAACTCCGATCGCGAGATCGCCGCTGCCGCGCGGGCGTCGCTTGCCGACGTTCCTACTCGCAGCATCCAAGCCTTCGCCGCTAATGAGAGCGCGCCCTCCGCGCACTTGGCCATGCTCATGCGCGCCAGCGAAGATCCGTTCATTCTCGAAGCGCTCATCCGGAATCGCGCCGTGCCGGACGCGCTGGTGACCGAGCTCGCCGCGGTGACCGCCGATGGCGCGGTCCAGGAGGTCGTCGTCATCAATCAGGCTCGCATCCTGCGCGCCCCCGAGATCATCGACGCTCTCCTTGCAAACCCGCAACTCACGGCGGACGTGCGGCGGCGGGCGCTCGAGACGCGTGAGGAGTTCTTCGACAAGAAGGCGCGCATCGCCGCGCAGCTGCCGGCCGAGGTTGATGAAGACGAGCCGATGCTCAGCCTTCCCGACGAGCCGATCGCCGATCTGCTGGAGAAAGCCGCCGAGGAGGGAGAAAGCGATGCCCTCCCGCCGCAGCTCGCCGAGAGCGAGAAAGTGGACGAGAAGAAACTGTCGATCTTTTCCCAGATTCTCCTCATGAGCGTCTCCGACAAAGTGAAGCTTGCTTTCAAGGGTGGCAAGACCGAACGGGTGATCCTGGTGCGCGATCACAACAGGCTGGTTTGCAGCGCGGTGATGCGTAACCCGCGGATGAGCGAGCTCGAAGTCGAGGCGATCGCAGGAATGCGTAATATCGAGGAAGAGGTCCTTCGGCTCATCACGATGAAGCGCGAATGGACATCCAAATACAACATTGTCATCACGCTGGCTCGCAATCCCAAGTGCCCCGTGGGGGTTGTCGTGCCATTGATCAATCGATTAACCTTGCGCGATTTGAAGGGCTTGAAGGACGATAAGGGTGTGAGCGAGACCGTCCGCGCTCTGGCCCGGAAGCTTTTCGCGCAGCGAAGCGTCAAATCCTGAATGAAGGTCAACTACTACGAAGTGCTCGGAGTCGATCGCTCCGCCTCCGAGCAGGAGATCCGCGAGCGCTTCCGCAAGCTCGCGCGGGCGCAGCATCCTGACCGCTACAAGGGCCCTGACAAGGCCGATGCGGAGAGCAAGTTCCAGACGCTCACCGAGGCGGTCAACGTTCTGACGAATCCCGCCCGCAGAAAGCAGCACGACGCGGAGATCGCCTCTCCCGGCTCTCGCGGTGGGAGCGGTGCGGCCGATTTGACGCAGGTGGGGAAAGTCTATTTGTCGAAGGGCATCAAGGCTTACAAAGAAGGCGACGTGCGCACCGCATACGAGAACTTCGACATGGCCGCCAAGCACAACCCGGCCGACGGTAAGGCCTTTCACTACCTCGCCCTGGCGGCCACACGCATCCCCTCCCATGCCCGGCAGGCGGTGCAGGCGATCGAGACCGCCGTGCAGCGGGAACCGATGAACGCCACGTACCTGAAGGACGCCGGCATGATCTGCAAGCGCGCCGGTCTCCCCGCGAAA
>DATLWH010000560.1:0-5633 GCA_035576505.1 Thermoanaerobaculia bacterium
CGCCGCGCTGCCGGGGAGGAGGACCACGGCGCGGCATGACACAATTGCCCTCGTGAAAAAACTCTTTCTCATCCTTCTCGTCGCGGCCGGGGTGCCGCTGGCAGCACTTGCGGCATCCGCGGAGCCGGAACGCCATGCGAAGAACGTCGAGATCATCCGGGACGATTGGGGCATCGCCCACGTCTACGGCAAGACCGACGCGGACGCGGTGTTCGGGATGATCTACGCGCAGGCCGAAGACGACTTCAACCGCATCGAACGGAACTACCTGCTGTCGATGGGACGGCTGGCCGAAGCGGAGGGAGAGGGCGAGATCTACCGCGACCTGCGGATGAAGCTCTTCATCGACCCCGCCGATATGAAAGCGAAGTACCGCCAGAGTCCCGCATGGCTGAAGGCGTTGATGAATGCCTGGGCCGGCGGCCTGAACTACTACCTCGCCAAGCATCCCGAGGTGAGGCCGAAGGTGATCAGGCACTTCGAGCCCTGGATGGCGCTCACGTTCAGCGAGGGGAGCATCGGCGGCGACATCGAGCAGATCAATCTCAGGGAGCTCCAGGCCTTTTACGAGAAGACTCCGAGCACTCCGATCGCCGCGGACCTCCGCGAGTTTGTCGAGCCGACGGGATCGAACGGCATCGCCATCGCCCCGTCGAACACCGCCGCCCACCACGCCCTGCTGCTGATCAATCCTCACACCTCGTTCTTCTTCCGCTCCGAGCTGCAGATGGTCAGCGATGAGGGTCTCGACGCCTACGGCGCCGTGACCTGGGGCCAGTTCTTCATCTATCAGGGATTCAACGACCGCGCCGGGTGGATGCATACCTCGAGCGGTGTCGACAACATCGACGAATATGCCGAGACGGTGACGAAGAAGGGTGCCATCTTCGTCTACAGGTACGGGAAGGACGAAAAGGCGGTGAGCACGAGCAAGATCACCATCCCCTACAAGACGAGCACCGGGATAGCCACCCGGGAGTTCACCGTCTACCGCACGCAACACGGTCCGATCGTCCGCGAGGCGAACGGCAAATGGATCAGCGTCCGGCTGATGCAGGATCCGATGCACGCGCTCATCCAGTCGTACATCCGGACGAAAGCGAAGGACTACCAGTCGTTCCGGAAGTCGATGGCGCTGCACACCGACTCGTCGAACAACACGCTCTTCGCCGATGCCCGCGGGAACATCGCCTACTTCCACTCCAACTTCATCCCCCGGCGCGACACGCGCTTCGACTGGACGAAACCGGTCGACGGCAGCGATCCGGCCACCGCCTGGCACGGCGTCCTCTCCATCGACGAGACGCCGCATCTGCTGAATCCGCCCAACGGCTGGATCTACAACAGCAACAACTGGCCATGGTCGGCAGCCGGCCCGTACAGCCCCAAGCGGTCGGATTTCCCCGCGTACGTCGAGCGCGGAACCGAGGAGACGCCGCGCGGCTACCACGCGCTCAAGCTCCTGCCGGGGAGGAAGGATTTCACCATCGACTCGCTCATCGCCGCGGCCTACGACAGCGACCTGCCTGCGTTCGACACGCTGCTGCCGCCGCTCTTGAAGAACTACGACGAGCTCCCCGCCAGCGATCCGCTCCAATCGAAGTTGTCGGAACCGATCGCCCTTCTCCGGAGTTGGGATCACCGCTGGTCCGTAACCTCGGTGCCCACCTCCCTGGCCATCTTCTGGGCCGAGAACCTCGGCAAGAGGATCGCCGCCGCCGCGCGCGAGGCGGGCATGACGGCGGACGACTACTCCGCCAGGAGGGCCACCTCCGGCGAGCGCCTTCAGTCGCTCGCCGCCGCCTGCGACAAACTCGCCGCCGATTTCGGGAGCTGGAAGACGCCGTGGGGCGACATCAACCGCTTCCAGCGGATCACCGACGACATCGAGCCGCCGCACTTCGACGATGCCGGGCCGAGCATTCCGGTCGGCTTCGCCTCGTCGCGCTGGGGATCGCTGGCCTCATTCGACGCCCACGCCTACCCGGGAACGAAAAAGTGGTACGGCATCAAGGGCAACAGCTTCGTCGCCTGTGTCGAATTCGGCAAACGCGTCCACGCGCGCGCCGTCACCGCCGGCGGCGAGAGCGGCAATCCGTCATCCCCCCACTTCAACGACGAGGCGGAGCGCTACGCCACCGGCAACCTGCGCGAGGTCTACTACTACCGCGACCAGCTCGAGGGCCACATCGAGAGGAAGTACCACCCCGGTCAGTGATTCTAGCGGCGCCAATCACGAGGGACGCTGCTCCTGTGCTGGCAGCATCGGCCTGAGCTGGATCGGCTCGGTGACAATCGCCATCACCGGTCGCGCAGCCGCTCGGAACAGGTCCTGTACATCGTGGAGGCACCGGACATCGCAGCGCGACGTCAGGGGTACTGCGAGTTCGAGCAGGAAGTGGTCATATCGACAAACTCAGCAGACGGCGATTGACCCTCACTGCCTGGAATGCCTCGGAGGTTGTCAGGGATTCCGCCTTCAGCAGCCAGGTAATTCAGCGCGAAGTCAAACTCTTTGTCGGACAGGTCCGTCGTCGAATTGTGCAGCACGACAGAGCCGGGCACTCCGTCGCTGAGCGTAAAGCCGGGAGGCGTCGATAGGCTGATCCCCGCTGTCCCCACTACCTGCAGCGGCTTTCCGTCCTGCCCGATCAGTTGCAGTATCGGGTCTCCGTCAGTCAGGACGGTCCATGTCGTGTAGATCCCTCCCGCGCTGAACTTGTGAGCGGTAACGTTCCCAAGACTGATGTCGGCATAACAGGCTGCCGCTAAGACACCGGCGCCCGTATCACTGGGCGCGCCTGTATCGATTTGAATGTTCGGCAGCAGTTTCATGTTCGTGTCGTAGTCTTTCAAGTGCGGAGGAACCACATCCGGGGGAGCAGTCTCGAACGTCACGTTCAACCCCTGTGCAGCGCTCGCATTGGCGACGGTCAGACGGTAGCCGTTCAGAGACACACCGCCGCCGCTCCCCAGGGTCTGGTCAAACGGCAACCCTGCCGCCTGCAGAGCAGCGCTCATATCCGAGCTCACTTCGAGATAGCAGACGTGCGGCGGCAGTCCTCCAAATTTTGGGCTGCCGAGACTCGCGTTGACGGCCACGACGCGGTGGAGCACGCCTGCCGGCAGGGACTGTTGTGGTGTCGCATGTACATGCATCCACAGCCCCCGGAATGACATTACCAACTCTCCCATGGTTTCCTCCTCAATCGGTTCGATGAATGCTGGTTGTCAGTACGGCCAGGTGGCGCCACGCGGCGCCGGGACGCCGTAACTGCGTTAGTTGCACCTGCCGCAGCGCGGCGGGCGCTGCGATTCCGCGCGCCAGTTGTTCGTGCAACGCCAGAAAAAGCGCCCGGGCGTCGCGATCGCTGATCGGCGCCAGCGTTCCGACGACGTCGCCTGCACCCGCGGCGATGAACGCCCCCGCCAGACTCAAAGCCCGGCGGTCGGGGTCGTGCGGGCGGCGCAGCGTGTTGCACGCTGAGAGCACCACCACCGGCGCCATGTCGTGCATGGCGGAGATGGTTCTCCATGAGAGCGGGCCGCCCGCGACCGCTAGCGCATCATCGCCCGCCGGATCGCCCTCGGTATGACCGGCGATGTGCAGCACATCCGCCGCGGCAGCATTCTCCTCGACGGTCTGCGCGGTGATCTCACCCGTTCTCGCGCCGCGTACGGCGGGATAGAGCCTGGCGATCTCCATTACCTCGGTCTCCACTGCCGGCAGAGCGGCCAGACCCGCCGCCGGGCCGGAAGGAAGGCCGATCGCCGCCACCGCCCTCGGCTTTACCGGCCGCGACGGCGTCTGTAACCTGATCGCGCTCGGCGCGATGGAGACTGTCATCCGTTCGATCAGAGCCCGGCCGGTCCGACCGTCGCGGAGCGCAGCGAACGGGACCTGTTCCAGCAACCTGTCGGGAACGACGATCAGGGCTTGCGCGTCCGCTAACGCGGCCGCCGAGGGGCGGATCAACAGGTCGTAGAGCGCCACCGACGAGGCGTCGTCATCACGGGCGGCAAGCGCGGCAACCTCCTCCCGGGGAATGGCGTGCCGCGCTGCGGCGACGCCGCGCTCCGTAACCGTCAAGGAGACGACCTCGCCAGGAAGGACGACGATCGTGACGACCGCGGCGCCGCTCCCCGCCAGCCGATGGCGCAACTCGCCGGCCGACGCGGGGCCGGCGGAAACACCGCGCATCCGCTCCGAATCCGCGAAAGCGGAGGCTACCTCGCCGCGGTCGAGATCGAGCCGGACCGCTTCCTGGAACAGAGCGCTCCCCGCATCGAGTACTCCCGTCCCGATGACGCCGGCAACGTTGGCGGGATGCTGTTCGACGGCGAGCATTCCCGCGGAGAGGTCGCGCTGCGCGGCGGAGGCATCGCCGAGCCGCAGCGATGCTCTTGCGCGCGCGAGGTACGGCTCCGCGACCTGGGCGATCATTCCGGTCTCGACGTAGAGGTCAAGCGTTCGCGTCGCGAGATCGCGAGCGCGGCGGGGATCGGAGGCTAGGACAGCCACGGCCATGGCCAGATCGGCGTCGGCGAGGTGCCGCGCGCGAATCGACGCGTCAGGAATGCGCAAGGCCACCGACGACGCCTCCCCCGCCGAGCGGACCGCCTCCTCCGCATCGGCCGGCCCGGCCAACAGCGACTTTCGCACGAGCGTGTCGGCCAGCAACAGGTCATTCGACATCGCGCGCGCGAGCGACTCGCCGATGTCGACCAGTGCCCGCGCCGTCTCCGGTTTTCCGACCTGAATCGCGGTCGTGGCCGCGCCGCCCACCGATGCCGCCAGCAGATCGAGCCGGCCCGCCGACGACAGCGCCTCGAATGCCCGTATGTGAACCCGCCACGCTTCGTCCGGCTGGCCGACGGCGATCAGGGCATCGGCGAGCATCGTGCTGACCATGGCCTGATTCTCCGTCTCTCCCCCGCGTCGAAACAGCGCCTCCGCCTCGGCCAGGAGGTGCGCCGCGCCGTTCCAGTCGTCGTCGAACATCAGGCCGCGGGCCAGCTCCCACCGCACCTGGCCCGCCTGCGACAGATATCCAGGCCGCGCGTCAACCTCGGTGACGAGCGCGGCCAGCTCCTGCCGCGACTGGACGACGTCGTTCTGCGCCAGCCGCGCCCCGGCGGCGTACGACCTGGCCGCCAGCGACATCGGGTCTCCGGCCTCCGCGAATTGCGCCGCGGCAAGGCGCAAATCATGCTCGCCCTGGCCCTGTTCGCGGCGGCTGAATGCGATGCGCCCGCGTCGATAGGTGATGTGCGCGCCGGCGATCCGCAAACGCTTCTGCGAATCTGCCGCGTCGATCACCTGCACGGCATCGCGCAGCAGAGACTCGCCGGAGACGGCTGCCAGCGCGGTACCGATATTACGGGAGATCGTTAGCCAGCGCGCCGCCTCGCCGGCGTCGCCCCGCGTGAGCGCCTCGGCCCAGCGGCCCAGATACTCCGCTTCGGCAAAGGCCCGGGCCCGCTCGCGATGCCGGTCGACCAGGGTGCGTACGGCATCCGCGTCGCCCAACGCCGCGGCGGCCTCGAGCCGTTGACGGTCGGTCTCGAAGCGCGGGCTCTCACGTTCCGCGGCGAGCCGGTTGAGATGTTCGCGTGCCTCATTGGCCCACGGC
>DATLWH010000561.1:0-8978 GCA_035576505.1 Thermoanaerobaculia bacterium
GCGAGTTTCTCGACGAGGATTTCTTTACCTTTCGCGAGGACGCGGACGTCGCCTGGCGCGGGCGGCTTTTCGGCTGGCGGGCCTTGTATGCGCCCGGCGCGGTTGCCCGGCACGTCCGGACCGTCACGCCGTCCAAACGGCGTAGTTTGTCGGCGGCGACGAACATGCATGGGGTCAAGAATCGGTTTCTGCTGCGGCTCAAGAACGAGGGGCTGTATCTCGCACTGCGCAACGCGCCGTTCGAATGGACGCGTGACCTCATCGCCATCGGCGCTACGCTGACCATCGAGCGCAGTTCGCTTCCGGCGTTCACGTGGCTATGGAAGAATCGCCGCAGGATCATGGAAAAGCGACGCGCCATCCAGAGCCGCCGGAGCGTGTCAGACCGTCAGCTGGCCAGGTGGTTTCGTTGAGAATCGCCATCGCCGGCACGCGCGGCGTTCCCCCGCGCTACGGCGGGTTCGAAACCTTCGCCGCGGAGCTGTCGGCCAGACTCGTGGCGCGGGGACACGAGGTGTCGGTGTATTGCCGGGAGGGCGGGGGTGGGGAGTCGGGGGTCGGGAGTCGGAGTGAGAGCGAGCGAGTTCCGACTCCCGACCCCCGACTCCCGACCCCCGATCTCTGGCACGGCGTCGAACGCATCGTACTTCCGGCCTTTCGCCACAAGTACTTCGAGACCGTAAGCCACACGCTGCTTTCCGCGCTCGACGCGTTGCGGCGCGACTTCGACATCGTTCTCCTTTGCAATGCGGCGAACGCGTTCGTTCTGCCGCTGTTGCGCGCGGCGCGGATTCCGGTGGCAATCAATGTCGACGGCATCGAGCGGCATCGGCGCAAATGGAACATCGCCGGAAAAGCGGTCTACGCGATCGGCGAGTCATTCTCGGCAATCTTCGCCAACCGCGTGGTCGCTGATGCGAATGTGATCGCCGATTACTACCGGGCCCGTCACGGGATCGAGCCGGTGATGATCCCCTACGGTGCCGAGTTCCCGGCCGAGGATGACAGCGACGTTCTTCAACGCCTCGGCGTCGAGCCCGGCAGCTACATTCTCTACGTCAGCCGTTTCGAGCCGGAGAACAATCCGCTGGAGGTGGTTTTGGCGTACTCGAGGATGGCGGGGGTCGGGAGTCGGGGGTCGGGAGTCGGAGAACCTGAACAAACGGCATCCGATATCCATCACCCCGAACGAGGTCGGGGCGCAGCTTTGCGACCCCCGACCCCCGACTCCCGACCCCCTGTTCTCATCATGCTCGGCTCCGCCTCCTACGCACGCGAGCTCGAAGCGGAGCTTCGCAGGCATGCTTCGGATCGCATCCTCTTTCCGGGCGCGCTCTACGGCTGCGATTACCGGACGCTGCAGCGCAACGCGCTTGTCTACATTCAGGCAACCGAGGTCGGCGGGACGCATCCGGCCATGATCGAGGCGATGGCCTCGGGGGGGTGCGTTCTTGCCCTGGACACTCCCGAGAATCGGGAAGTGGGAGGGGACGCGGTCGGTTACTTCCATTTGCGTCCGACCGAGAGTCTCTCCGGCACACTTTTCGAATACTGCAAATCGCCGGCGATGCGCGATCAGATGAGGTTGGCCGCCCGGGCTCGCGCCCTAGAGAAGTACGGCTGGGCTGATGTGGCTGATGCGTACGAGCAGCTTTTTGCCGCAATCGCCCTCTGAAATGACTCGGCCGTAGACGTTTGCGAACCGATTTCCGTATACCGGACGGGCGCCAGTGCAGTACATTCGTCCTACCGCTCGAAAGTTGTTCGTGGCCAAGGGGTTAAATGCTTAAAGAAAAAGCGCGCATGATCGCGAGGGTCGTCTACGTTGCCGACCTGGCGCTCACCACGGCTGCGTTTTTTGCGGCGTTTTTCATCCGCGACCTCATCCTGCCGAGGATCGCGCCGGACCAGTTTCCGACGGGCCTGTTTCCCCTTCGCGAGTACGTCAAGATCTATCCGGTCGTCCTGATCCTCTGGTCGGTCCTACTCTTCAGCTATCACAGCTACCACAGCCACCGCACCGTCCCCCTCCTGCGCGAGGCCCTGACGGCCATCCGTGTCGTCTTCGTCGGCAACGCCATCCTGGCCACGCTGGCCTACCTCCTGCCGCTGCGGCAACTCTCGCGCGCATGGTTCGTTCTCTTCGGCGTTCTGGCCGCGCTGCTACTCCTGCTCGAAAAGATCGTCGTCCGGGTCATCGCCCGCTATGTGCGTGCCAAAGGGCTCAACTACCGCACGCTTCTGATCGTCGGCACGGGCCGCCGCGCCATCGAAGTGGCGCGCACGATCGAAGGCCACAAGTACTGGGGTTACAAGATCCTGGGGTTTGTCTCCGACGGGCACCGGCTGTCGAACGGCTGGGCGCGCTTCCGCGTGTACGGCACGGTCCCTGACCTTCGCCGTCTTCTCGAAGGTGGCCAGTTCGCCGAGCCGGTCGATGAGATTGTCTTCGCTGTCACGCGTAAGAAGCTCGACGAGATGAAGCAGATCTTTCTGATGTGCGAAGAGCTGGGGATTCGCACCCGCGTGGCCATGAACTTCTTCCCGAACCGCGTGGCCCGCGTCGAGCTCGAGGAGCTGGAAGGGATTCCGTTCCTCACCTTCACCACGACGCCGTCGAATGAGTCGCAGCTCGCGTTCAAGCGCCTGCTCGACGTCGCCGTCTCGATGCTCCTTCTTCTGCTGGCGCTTCCTGCCATCGGCATCGCAGCCATCGCCATCAAGCTCTCATCTCCCGGGGCGATCCTTTTCAAGCAGAAGCGGATGGGGCTCAACGGCCGCGTCTTCACGCTCTTCAAGTTCCGGACGATGTTCGAGGATGCGCACGAGCGGCGGGGCGAGGTCACGCACCTGAATCAGATGACCGGACCGGTGTTCAAAGCGAAGTCCGATCCGCGCATCACGGCGGTCGGCCGCGTGCTGCGGAAGTTCTCGCTGGACGAGCTGCCACAGCTCTGGAACGTCCTGAAGGGCGACATGAGCCTGGTCGGCCCGCGCCCTCCCATCCCCGAGGAAGTCGCGGCGTACCATCGGTGGCACCGCCGCCGCCTGTCGATGAAGCCTGGCCTGACGTGCCTCTGGCAGGTGAGCGGAAGAAACAACGTCGACTTCGATCGCTGGATGCAGCTCGATCTGCAGTACATCGACAACTGGTCGCCATCGCTCGATCTGAAGATCCTGTTGCGGACCATTCCGGCCGTGTTGTTAGGCCGCGGCGCGTCCTAGGCGGCACGGCCGAAACCGTAGATCGAACTTTCCAGTCCGACCTCTCAGGAAGTAGATGCGATCTCGATCGATCGGGTCGGGATCTCGTTCCCGTGGGTCGCGACCTCTTCCCCGAGGGTCGTGACCTCGTATGGGGAGATCGCGACCTCTGTCCGAGGGGTCGAGACCTCTTTCGGGAGGGTCGAGACCTCTCTCCCAGAGATCGCGACCTCTTCCCAGGGGGTCGCGACCTCTTCCCCGGAGATCGCGACCTCTTTCCCGGAGATCGCGACCTCTTCTCCGAGGGTCGCGACCTCTCCTCGGGAGGTCTCGACCTCTGTCCGGGAGGTCCCGACCTCTCCCAAAGGGTCTCGATCTCTCCGGAAAGGTCGCGACCCCTTCCCGGGAGGTCTCGACCCTTTTTAAGAGGTCGCGACCCTTTTAGAAAGGTCGTGATCTCACGCGCCGAGATCGTGTTGTGCTCCTGTAAGTGTCAACGGTTCAATTGTTTGCGACTGTGCAGAGAAGCGCAAAACGAAGGTGCGGCCCCTCGGCTCCGGGCCTCATCGTTCTTCCGCGCGGACCCCCTGATGCGACAATCGCGCGCGTGACCCTCCGCCGCGCCCTCACCTTCCTCGCTCTGGCTGCCATTTTGGCGATGTGCGTCGAGGCGCGTCTGCTCGAGATGCCCTTCGTCGATCGCAAGCCGTACGCGCGCGCCCTGGCCGTCTATCCCGACCGGCAGTGGCCGCAGTATCCGCGCTTCCTGACCGGCGTGCGGGAGCACACGAAGCCGGGAGATTCGATCGCCGTCGTCGTGCCGGCGATGGGATGGGATGATGGCTACTCGTACGCCTACTATCGCGCCAGCTACTTCCTTACCGGACGTGAAGTGCTGCCGCTCGTCAATCCGCAGAATGGACGGATTCCGCCGAACTTCCGCGCCGCCCGCTACATCGCTGCCTTCGGTGTGCGGCTCCGCGTGCCGGCGGACGTGATTTGGCAGGGTCAGGACGGGGCGCTGTTGAGGCTGCGCCGATGAGTGTCCGTTGGAGCGCGGCTGATGCTGTTCGGGGGTCGGGTGTCGGGAGTCGGGTGTCGGAGAACGATGGAGAAGCAAGCTCGTTCTCCGACCCCCGACCCCCGACCCCCGACTCCCGCAGGGGAGAGCGATGACATCCGCCCTCGTCGCCATCCTCAGCCTCACGGTTCTCGGCATCCCGATCGCGCTCTGTGTCGATCGCCGCGCCCGAGGGCCGCTGCTGGTCGGCGCATCCTTTCTCTATGGCAGCGGCACGATGTTCCTCGTGCTGCTGGCGCTGTCGATCGCTCACGTGCGCTGGACGCTCCTCAGCGTGACCGCTACCGCGCTGGCAATCTTCTGCGCGGCCGCCGTCATCGCCAAGCGGCAAAGCAGCAACCCAGCAACCCAGCAACTGAGCAACCCAAAGCCCCACGTCTTCGACCCGTTCGCGCTGCTCACAATCACCGGCTACGCCCTCTACGCCACGCTCGCCTCGCTATGGGAATGGGACTTCTGGGCCATCTGGGGACTGAAGGCAAGAGCATTCCTGGAGATCGGCGGCATCGATTGGCGATTCCTGGAGAGCCGCTGGAACACCTTCGCCCATCCCGACTATCCGCTTCTGGTGCCGATGAACTTCGACTTCGTGGCCCTGGTCAGTGGCTGCTGGAGCGACCGCTGGCTCGGTCTCCTCTTCGTGGCCTGGGGGGCGGCGTTGCTGCTCATCGCCCGCGACCTCGCCGCGCGCGAGACCAAGCCGTTCTTTGCCTCACTCCTCACGCTGGCGCTGGCTGCGCTCGCCGTCAGCCGTTACCTCGGGTTGGCGGAAGGGGCGCTCATCGCCTTCGGCGGCGCCGGGGTGCTTTTCATACGTACTGCGCTGCTCGACGACGACGATACGGCGTGGCGTCACGGCGCCCTGATGCTCGGTCTCGCCGCGAACTGCAAGAACGAAGGGTTGGCGCTGCTGGTTGCCGTGACGATCGCAGTTGTCGCGGCGTCGTGGTCGAGCGTCCGCGCGGCCGTGAGACACCTCTGGCCCGCCTACCTGCTGGCCGCTCCATGGCTGCTTCTTCGCGCGATGCACACACTTCCCACCGATATCGCCGGCGGCTCTGCCGTGTCGCGCCTCCTGGCGCGGCTGCCGTATGCGCACCAGATCCTTGCTTACCTGGCGGCGAAACTCTACGAGCCTTGGTTCTGGGTGGCCATTCTGGCCGGGATTCTCATCGCGCCGGCCGCCGCCCGCCGGCGCGAGCGCTTCGTCCTGCTCGTCACCGCAATTCAGCTCGTGTTCTACATCCTCGCCTACCTCACGACGCCGCACGACCTTCGCTGGCACGTGCTGACCTCGTGGTCGCGGCTCACCGGTCAGATCGCCCTTCCCATCACGTTCTCCGTCTTTCTGATGCTTGCGAATTCATTGCGTCGCGGAGAAGATGCGCCGCATGCCGAAGCTCGACCCGACGAGTGATGAGTTCCGCGCCGCTGGCCACAGGCTGATCGACTGGATCGGCGACTATCTCGATGGCGTCGACCGCTACGACGTTCTCTCCCGCGTGAAGCCGGGCGACATCGAGAAACAGTTTGCCGCGGAGCCGAGCGCGGCCGGCCGTCCTTACGAGGCGCTGCTCGCCGAGGTCGAGTCGAAAATCATCCCCGGCGTCACGCACTGGAACCATCCGGCCTTCTTCGCCTACTTTTCGATCACCGGCTCGCAGGCCGGCATTCTGGCCGAGCTGCTCACCGCGGCCTTGAACCTGAACGGAATGATCTGGCGCACCTCGCCGTCGCTGACGGAGCTGGAGACGGTGACGCTGCGCTGGCTTCGCGAAGCGCTCGGACTTCCGAACGATCTGTTCGGCATCATCAACGACACGGCCTCGATCAATTCGTTTCTGGCCCTGGCAGCGGCGCGTGAGTACGCGGCGCCGCAGATTCGTACGCGTGGGTTCGCCGGCGCTCCCATGCTGCGTGTCTATTGCTCCGAGCATGCTCATTCTTCGATTGAGAAGGGTGCGCTGGCCCTCGGATTCGGCATCGAAGGGGTGGTGAAGATCGCCGGCGATGATGCCTTCGCCATGAGCGTGGAAGCACTGGAGAGTGCCATCGCCCGCGATCGGGCGGCTGGATTCACTCCCTGCGCCATCTCCGCTACGGTCGGCACGACTTCCTCAGCCGCCGTCGATCCCGTGCGCCGCATCGCCGAGGTGGCCAGGCGCGAGAACACATGGCTGCACGTCGATGCCGCCTACGCCGGCCCGGCCACGATCTGCCCCGAGTTTCGCTGGCTCTGGGATGGCATCGAGGCAGCCGACTCGATCGTCATCAACCCGCACAAATGGCTCTTCACCCCGATCGACTGCAGCGTGCTCTATACGCGCAAGCCCGACGTGTTGCGCGAGACCTTCTCGCTCGTCCCCGAGTATCTCAAGACCACGGACACGGCCGAAGTGAATTTCATGGACTACGGTCTCCAGCTCGGCCACCGTTTCCGAGCCCTCAAGCTCTGGTATCTCTTCGAGCACTACGGCGTCGCGCGGATGCAGAGCGTGATCCGGCAGCACGTCGCCGATGCGGCAAGGCTGGCCGCCGAACTGCAGAAACGCGACGACATCGAGCTGATCGCACCGCAGAGTCTGAGTGTCGTCGTCTTCCGCAAGATCGTCCGCGATGCCAGCGGCCAGATCGACGAAGCGGCAACCGAGCGCGCCAGCATCGAGGCCCTCGAGCGGATGAACGCCAGTGGCCGCCTCTTCGTCTCCCACACGCGCCTTCGCGGCCGCTACGGCATCCGCGTCGCCCTCGGCAATGGAGCGACGGAGTGGGAGCACGTGGCAAGGGTGCTGGAGTATCTGTGAGGCGACCTGTCATCCTTATAGGTGCGGTGAAAAAACTAACGAGCGATTTGTCATCCTGAGCCTGCCGAAGCCGCTGAGCGAGCGTAGCGAGCGAAAGGCGGCGGAGGACGGCGAAGGATCTCCAGGTGCGCTGCATGGGGCAGAAGTGCAGATGTGGTTTGTCGTTGATCTTCCTCACAAAAACCACAGTTTCGCTCCTGCCCCAGGCGCTGCCACTGGAGATCCTTCGCCGTCCTCCGCCGCTCTTCGCTCGCTACGCTCGCTCAGCCGCTGCGGCAGTCTCAGGATGACAAATTGCCCAGTAGTAATGCTTTTCACAAACTCTGAGGCTGCAGCGAAGATGACAGAGTTGGTGTTCCGATATCATGGAGGCTTGGAATGACTTCCTTCGCCGTCGAAACTAATCCCCGCGCTGTCGAGATTGAAGTCACCGACGACGAGCTGGTCGTGCATCTTGCTGACGGCCGCACGGTGAGTGTTCCACTCGTGTGGTTTCCACGCATCCTGAATGCCTCAGCAGCCGACCGCGCAGCCTTCCGCATCATTGGAGACGGGGAGTACATCAACTGGCCGACGCTCGACGAAGATCTGAGCGTATCAGGCTTGTTGCGCGGAACACGCTCCGTGGGGCGTCTGACCGAGTAGCGGATGGGCCACATCGAGGCCGCGCCGCGGCCCACTACTCCGACCGCCCTCGACACGTTTCTCGACGACGCTCGCGACTGGTGCCGCGGCCGGATGTGGATTCCGCGCGCGATCCTGCTGCTGTATCTCGTCTACCTCTTCACGGTCAAATTCCGCGATCCGACGCGCGGGACGATCTTCTACGGCATCACGCTTGGCTTCCACGAGATGGGGCACCTCGTCTTCGCCTGGGCGCCGCACTTCATCACAGCGATCATGGGGAGCGTCTTTCAGATCGCCGTCCCCATCATCTGCGTCATCTACTTCGCCCGGCAGCCCGACTACTACGGCATGTCGGTCGGCGGGTTCTGGCTTTCCTACAGCCTGTACGAGTTGTCCGCGTATGTCGGCGATGCCCGGTCGAAGGACTTGCCGCTGGTCGGCTTCGCCTCCTCCGAAGACCTGGAGCACGACTGGGCCTACATCCTCGGCGCGTTACACATGCTCCCGCTCGACCACGTTTTCGCGTTTCTGCTGCGCATGGCGGGACTGCTGGCCGGCGCCGGTTCGTGCGCGTTCGCGGTATGGCTGCTCGTCACGATGGCGCGGTCGCGCAATGCTCGCGGATCCGGGTGACGAGCGCATCGCCGAAGGCTTCCAGCTTGGCGTCGCCGATGCCATAGATGCCGCGCAGCTGGAGAAGCGTCGTCGGGCGCACGCGCGCCAGTTCGCGAAGCGTTTTGTCGCTGAAGATGACGTATGGCGGCACGCCGCGGTGCTCGGCCTCGGAACGGCGCCACGTCCGCAGCCGCTCGAACAACTCGCGGTCGTGCGGCTGGAGCGGATCGAGCGGCGATGATGCGGCCGGCGAGCGCGGCGCTCTGCTGTCGCGCTTCCGCACGGCTGGCTGGCGCAGCTTGACCTCGGCAACGCCGCGCATGGCGTCGCGGGCGCGGGCGCCGAGGCGGAGGACGGGATATTCATCGTCGGTCTGACGCAGAAAATCCTGCGCGATGAGTTGATAGATCCACTCGCGCAGCTCGTGCTTCGTCGATCCCTTCAGCAGTCCGAATGTCGACAGGCGGCTATGGCCGCGATCGCGGATCTTCTCGATGTCCTCACCGCGCAGCACGCTCACAACGTATCCAACGCCGAACGACTCGCGGACGCGATAGACGCACGAGAGGATCTTCTGGGCGATCACCAGCCCGTCCGGGACAGACTCCGTTTCGCCGAGGCAGATGTCGCAGCCGTGGCAGTTCTCG
>DATLWH010000562.1:0-4544 GCA_035576505.1 Thermoanaerobaculia bacterium
GGCGAGCGTCCATCCTCGTCGCCCTGAAAGAGGATGTGTTCGCCGTCCGGAAACCAGCGGGCGTTTCGGTGATTGATGCGGTCGTGCGTGATTTGACGCGGCTGCCCCGTGCCGGTCGGCAGCATCACGATCGGCGCCGGCTTGCGGTTTCGGGGAATGGAGAGCACCCACTGTCCGTCCGGCGAGAGTCCCTCCGAGGTACCGTCGCCGAGGCGGACGGCGGGGGAGCCGTCTGTGCCGCGGAGATAGACGCCGAAGATTGCGCCGCCGGCCTCCCCCGACTCCGAGAAGATGATCGTCTTGCCGTCCGGGGAGAGATCGCGTACGACGGAATAGTCGAACCACGAGAGATCGATCGGTTGATTGTTTTCGCGGATGCCGACGATCCCCGCGCGGACGATCTCGCGCGAGACGAGGGCGCGGCCATCGGGGGCGACGTCATGCAGCCACAGCGGTCCCGCGCTGGCGGCGACGAGCCGCTGTTTGCCACTCAGCGTGACGGCGGCGATGGCGCGCGCCGAGCTGCCATCCTCGGAGGCGAACACGATCTCCTTCCCATCCGGCGACCAGGCAAGCCCTTCGACGCTCTGCGATTCCTTCGTCAGCGTCCGATGGGTTCTGCCGGCGAGGGTGACGAGAACGACCGAGCCGCGGTCATCGTTGAGAAACGGGTGTTCGAGCAAGGCGATGGCGTCGCCGGAGGGATTGAAACGCGGGTGACCGATCCATCCGACGGTGTCGAAGATCACATTGCCGATCGGGAACTCCAGCCGGCATCGGCCTCCCATGGTGCGGACGACTGCCAGCCGTCCGTCCGGCGACCAGTCGGCGAACTCGACGTCGTCGAGGATGGCCCGCGGGGCACCGCCGGCGATTGGGACCTGGGCCAGCGTTCCGCTCTCGCGCAGATAGCCGATGGCGTGGCGGCGGAGCGAGATGGCGAGCTGGCCCGTGCGCGAGACGGCGAGAAGATCGGTGTCGGCGCCGATCTGGAGATCGCGCGACTCGGGCGAGTCGGCGCGAACGGAGAAGATCGACATCGGCTGACCGGACCAGCGAGCACCGTAGAAAATTGTTTGGCCGTCGGGTGAGTAGCGGGCGTTGAAGATGGTGCCGCTGCGGAAGGTGAGACGCTTGTACGTCGGCGGTGGCCGGACTCCGCGACGCTGTCCGACCATGTACGCGACAATCGAGGCGGCCAGTATGGCCAGAACGATCGCGAGCGGTTTCAGGATCTGGCGTTTTCGGAGGCGCCAGATCGGGCGAAACGAGACCGCCTGACTGGTCAGGCCGGAGAGGGAGCCGAGGTCGAAGGCCAGGTCGCGCGCCGACTGGAAGCGCTCGTCCGGATTCTTCTCGAGACAGTGGCGGACGACGCGGTCGAGCGCGCCGGGCACACGCACGTTGATCTCGAAGAAATCGGGAGGATCGTCCTTCAAGATGGAGTTGAGCGTCTCGATCGGAGACTCGCCGCGAAAGGCCGGAGCGCCGGCCATCATCTCGTAGAGGATGGCGCCGAAGGCGAAGATGTCGGAGCGGTTGTCGCCGCTGCCACCGCGTACCTGCTCGGGTGCCATGTAACCGACTGTCCCCATCAGCCGGCCCGGCTCAGTGGGCGTGGTGGGTAGCGTCAGCTCGTGTTCGTTTCCCGGCGTCGCATTCGGAAGGCGTGGCCCGGCCAGCTTGGCCAGTCCGAAGTCGAGGATCTTGACGTGGCCGTCGCGCGTGATGAAGAGGTTCTCAGGTTTGAGATCGCGATGGACGATGTTCCGTTCGTGCGCGGCGGACAGCCCTCGCGCGATCTGCGCGGCGTAGTCGAGCGCTTTGCGAGGGGGAATTGCGCTCTGGCGGATACGGACCCGGAGCGATTCTCCCTCCAGGAGCTCGGACACGATGTAGTGGACCCCGGCTTCGTTGCCGATGTCGTAGATGGCGAGGATGTTGGGATGGTTGAGCATCCCGGCCGCCCTCGCTTCCTGTTCGAATCGCCTCAGCGCATCGGCATCGTTGGAGAGGTTGCGCGTCAGCACTTTCACGGCGACGTCGCGGCCCAGGCGCGTATCCTGCGCGCGATACACCTCGCCCATGCCGCCCGCGCCGATGGCCGTGAGAATTTTGTACGGACCGAGCATTGTGCCCGGAGCAAGCATGGGTGCGAATCATGTCATGGGATCGGAATCAGTGGATTAGTGGATTCGTGGATTGGATGATCGGCCGTTTCGAGCGCGTTTCATGCATGTGATCCGCTGATCTGCCAACCCACTGACTACGAATCCACGAATCTACTAATCTACTGCCCACCATGAAACCCGAACCTATCATCCGCCTCACGCCCGGCAAGCGCGTCCTGTTCCTCACCAAAGATCCCGAGCTGATCCGCGGGCAGCTCCGCGGTGAGCTCGACCTGCAGATGAAGGATCTGGCGATCGATGACCTGCTCGACGACATCAACACCGACGCCATGACGCCGGCCTGGGTCTGCTTCAGCCACATGCCGGAAGACATCGCTCGCGACGCTTACGCCGGGCTCATCGTCGACGGCAAGCGTCTCTTCGAGCACGATGCTCTGATCAACGGCAACTTCGAAATCATCGTCAGCGGTTATCGCAAAGGGGTCGGCAGCTCACGCGAGACCGCGACGCAGTGCGAGGTGTGGAGCGGGATCCGTGTCGCGGTGGCCGCCTCGTTCGCGCCGATCCATGCCGGCAACAACATCAATCAGGGTCTGCTGATGGCGGACCACGCCATGCTCGAGCGCCTGCAGGCGGGCGAGGGGATCCCGATCGACGAGTTCTGCAAGGGATATGACGCCATCACGCGGCTGATCATCAGAGAAGGCGGACTCTTCCCATTTGCGAAGGCGGTGGCGCGCGGCGAGATTGATGTTCCGGTGCCGGATACACCGAAGAGACCGATGACGATGGGGGAGAAGATCCTGGCCCGGCATGTGATCGCGGGGGGTCGTGGGTCGGGGATCGGGGGTCGGAGCACGCCTGGTTCCTCCGACACCCGACCCTCGACTCCCGACACTCGACCTCAGTCCCAGGTCACTGAGTCGGGCGTCGACGATCGAAGTTCGGCCGATTCCTCCGACTCCCGACCGCCGACCCCCGACCCCCGACCCGCGGCGTACGTCAAACCCGGCGACGCCGTCGTCGTCGAAGTCGACGGCGGGTACACGCACGAGTTCACGACCGCGCAGGTGCACTACTTCCTCGAGCAGGAGTACGGTTCCGACTATGCGATCAGGAACCCGCAGAAGTTCGCGGTGTTCGAGGATCACCTCATCTATGCCGACGACGTTGCGCGGATGCGGCCGTTCATGGGGAAGATACAGACGCTTCGCGATCTGCAGCACGAGTTTCAGCAGCACACCTCCTGCCGCGACTTTTCAGCGGTTCCCTTCGAAGGCGAAAGTATCTCTCCCGGCATCTGCCATGAGGTGGCGCGCGAGTACATCATCGACCCCGGCGATCTCATTCAGGCTACCGACAGCCACACCTGCATGGGCGGTGTGAACAACGCCCTGGCCTGGGGCGTCGGCGCCACCGAGTACGCCAACCTCGTGCACTCCGGCTTCACGCAGGTCGAGGTGTCGGAGTCGATCCGCTTCGAGCTCACCGGCGAGCTGCGCGAGAACGTCACGGCGAAAGACGTGATGCTCTACATCCTCCTCAATTACGCCAAGCCCCAGATGACGCTCGACCGGATCATGGAGTTCACCGGCCCCGGGCTGCGATCGATGTCGATGGACGAGCGGGCCACTCTCGCCAACATGGCCACGGAGTGCTCGGCGCGTACGGCGATCATCGAGGCGGATGAGAAGACATTCGCGTGGATCGCGGCGATGAGGCCGGGGGTGGATATCGAAACGCTTCGCGCGCGGGCGGTATCGCCCGATCCGGGTGCCGAGTATGCGGGCGGCGTTCACACGATCGACCTCCGTGAGATCCGGCCGATGGTGGCGCACCCGGGCGACCCCGATCGCGGCATCCCATCCGATCCCACGAACGGGGCGTTTGTCCAGGACATTGAGGATACGAAGATCGATATCGCCTACGCCGGTTCCTGCACTGCCGGAAAGATCGACGACTTCCTCTTCTACCACCAGGTGGCAAAGGAGGCGGTCGACGCGGGACTCAAGGTGGCGGAAGGCGTCCGGTTCTACATCCAGTTCGGCTCGCAGGCCGTGGAGACGTTCGCGCGGGAGAACGGTCTTCTCGACACGTTCGAGCGCGCCGGCGCCGTCGTTCTCAACCCTGGTTGCGGCGCCTGCATCGGCTGCGGCCCCGGCGTATCCGAGGATTCTGATCAGGTGACGATCAGCGCCATCAACCGCAACTACAAAGGCCGCTCCGGCCCGGGCAAACTATGGCTGGCCTCGCCGCTGACGGTGGCAGCGTCCGCCTTTACGGGACACGTCACGGCCTATACGCCGGGGATGTTCGCGAAGCAGACGGTGGGGGTGTAATTACCAGATCGTTTCGAGAACGCCGCTCTGGCGATCTCCCTCACGCACCTGCCGCTCTCCTCTGCGCCGGGCG
>DATLWH010000563.1:0-8569 GCA_035576505.1 Thermoanaerobaculia bacterium
TTGACGAGATGCTGGCGCATCGTTCCCTCGCGCCGCATCCCGATCTTCTGAAGGACTTTTCCTGAAGCGGGATTGCGCGTGAAATGGAACGCGAAAACACGGTTGACGCCGACGTCATCGAACGCATACCCCACGACGGCCTTCGCCGCCTCCGTCACATAGCCGTTGCCCCAATACGGCAATCCAAGCCAGTAGCCGATCTCAGCGCGGTCGTGATTCCGCTCGACGTGTAATCCGATCGCCCCCATCACCTCACCACCTTTGCGGGGAACGATGGCGAAAATGTGATTGTCGGACGGGTCGTCGTGCCCGCTGATCCACTCCTCGGCTGCCCCCTCGGGGTATGGATGCGGGATGAGCAATGTGTTCAGCGCGATCTCGCGCTCCCCGGCAAGCCGCTGCACCGCGGGAGCGTCCTCAAGGGTGAATGGACGCAGGACGAGGCGTTCGGTCGTAAGGGTGGGGCGTGGCATGCGTGGGTTGGTGGTTCTCGGTTGTCGGTTGTCGGTTCAAGTTGCTGGGTTGCTGAGTTGCTGTGTTGCTGGGTTGCTGAGTTGCCACGTTGCTGAGTTGCCACGTTGCTGGCTCGATCCCCATATGGGCGACCGAGAAACCCAGCAACATAGCAACCCCCTCTCCGACCCCCGACTCCCGACCCCCGACTCCCGTCGTTACTGCTTCTTCTCTTCCGCCTTCGGGGGCGCTGCAGGCGCGGGCATCGCGAACACCGCCACATCAACCTTCGGGTTCAACTCGATCTTGTCGATGTTGATGGCCTGTCCGCCCATCTGCTCTTTGCCCTTGACATGACTCTCCATCGAGTACGGAAACATGAGGCCGTCGACGGTCTTGTAGTCACCGATCGTCGTCTGCATCTCCAGGTCCTGCCCTTGCACATTCCGGGTGGACTCAGTTCGGACGGTCAGGTAGGTCTCGCCGTCGAGGTAAACGTTCGTCTCCTTGCCCTCCTTCGTCGTGACGTGCAGCTTGAAAGCCGGCGTCCCTTCGAGGTCCTCCTTACCGACGTACTCGACCTTGTTGCCCTTGGCTTTGTAGTCGAACATCGGGCCGTCGAAATCGGCATCGGCCCGGACGTCCTTGAGCATCTCGTCGGTCATCTTCTGCGGGTCTTTGTTGCCACTGAACGGCATCAACATCCATCCGGTCGTCCCGTCGTAACCCTGTGAGCCGGTCAACCCCTGAATCGTGAAGTCGAAACGCATGCCGGACGGCCGCGCCTTCGTGATGACGAAGGGAGCCTCCATCGGGCCCATCTTCATCGTGCCGGTCATGCGGACCGATTGCAGCGCCTTCAGCTTGTCCTTCCCTCCCATCGCCTTCAGGTTCTTCTCCAGCAGCTCATCGGCGGTCTGGCCGAAGGCGGAGACGGTGAGAAGCGCGACGGCGCAAAGAGACATCAGTACGTTTCGGGACATGAATCCTCCTGGTTGGTGGTTTGGATGGTCGCGGATTGTTACATACGTCCGCGAAGAGGCGGAGTTGCGCCGCAGATTGACATCAGATGCGTCAATCCATGGCCGCGACAACGTCGCGGACGCGCGCCCGGATTTCCGCGGGCTCAGCGACCAGGCGGTCGCGCTCGGCGCCATCGAGAAGCGAACGGAGGGCGCGCCAGGCATCGCCGCGCTCGGAGGTCTCGCGAAGAAGGGCGGCCGGATCGACACCGCGGGCGGATAGCCACTCATCGACCGCGATGCGCGTTTCCGCGAGCGTCTCGCGCACGAGCGCGCGGGTGTGGCGGCGGATCGTTCGCGCCCGTACGAGTCGCGGCCATACGAGTGCGAGCAGAACGAGGAGCGCCGCAGCAATCCCGATAAGCGGCAACGATCTGCGCGCCGCTTCGACGCGCGCGCCGGCCGCGGTCGGGGGCGCGTGCGGCTGCGCCGCCGTCTCGTCCGCCGCCTCGACGATCAGCGAACGCTGTTCGCAACGTAGCTCGCGCCGCGCGCCGTCAGGCGTGAGGATCAGCGTCGTCAGCGGCGGAACGACGAACATCCCCGACCTCGCCGGAAAGATCAGGAACCGCCAGCGCCGCGTCATCAGCGCTTCCTCATGCCGCTCCACGCTCACCCCTTTCTCGGCGATCTGAATGCTTCCGTCGAGCGGATTCGCGAATGCCGGCGGCGGCGCCCCCCGCAGGTTCGCCGGCCCGCGCATGACGACGTCGATCGATACCGGCCCCCCGTTCTTCTGCACCGGTGTCTGACACTGCATGGAGACGTTGCCGACCGCCGCCACCGGCGGACCGGGAGGAATCGGCCGTGCTTCGATCGTCAACGGCGCGGAGCGGCGGCGGATATCGGCGACTGACCCTTCAAACAGGCCTCCGAAAGGGTTACCGGTGTCGGAGCTCTTCAGGATCTCCGCCTCCACCGACAGCGGATCGACCGTGAGCGTGCCGCTATGCAGCGGAAAAAGGGCCACGCGCCGGATGAGGATCTTCAGCATGGACACGCCCCCGACCACGACCCGCTGCCCGATCTCGCCGCGCGGTTCGAGCTCCTCGACCCAGAAGTCCGCAAGCTTCGGGACCTCCGCAATGCCTTGTTGCTGCACGTTCGTGGCGTTGTAGATCGTCCAGTTGACAATGACCTGCTCGCCGGCGAAGACGCTCGTCTTGTCCGCCTCGGCCACGACGAAAAATGGATCGCGGCCCGTGGCCAGGAGCTCATGAAGGATCTTCACCGGATCGTTGCTGCCAGCCGAACGGTCGGGCAGCACCTGAATCGAGACGGGTGCGAGCGTGTCCACCTGTCCGCCCCCGCCGTGCAGAACGATCGGCCCGATCAACGCCGGCCCCGGCCCCGCGGGATGCGCGCTGTATCGCAAGACCTTCCGCCGCGACGACTGTCCGTTGATCCAGGCGAACTCCGACGACACCGACGGCGTTCCGTCGAGCACGAGGTTCTGCAGCGGCATCTGTACGTTGTCGATTGAGGCAAAGTTGTCGGTGAGCGTAACGGTGATGGTCACGCTGTCATCGATCGAGAGGGTGTGCTTGTCGACCTGGATGTCGTTCGCCGACAACGGCAGCGCCAGGAGCAAAACCAGAAACCAGAAACCAGAAACCAGAAATGGCCGCTGAGCGGAGCCTTCTGGTTTCTGGTTTCTGGTTTCTGGTTTTGTCATTCACCAACCCACATGCAGTCGTTCCCGAGTCGGCTTGTGCATCCGCTGAAGCTCCTCCTGTTCCTGCTGCTGCACCGATCGCAGCAATCCCTCCACGCTCGGATCGTTCTTCATCTTCTGATCACCCCCCTGCTGCGGGGATGGTTGCGGCCTGGGCTGCGGCTTCGGGCCGTGGTTCTGCTGCGAACCGTTGCCGGCGTCCTGCTGCTTCTGCATGGCCTGTTTGCGGCGGATGGCGATCTCGAGATTGCGCTTGGCGGCGGCGTCGGAGGGACGGAGGCGCAGCGCCTCGCTGTAGTCGCGGATGGCGTAGTCGAAGGCGTTCGAGGAGAGGGCGCTGTTGCCGCGGTTGAAGAGCGCGTCGGCGCGCAATGACGGGTCGGCCAGCGCCTTCGCGATCGTCGATGACCCCGCCTCGCGATTGCCCGCGGCGATCTCGGACGTACCGAGGTTGAAGGAACGGATGGGAGCCGAGGCGATCGAGGACGAGGTCGCGAACGACTTCTGCGCCTCGGCGTACTTCTTCGCGGCGAATTGTTTCACGCCGCGCGCCGTCGCCGCGTGTGCGTTCGTTTCCCGCCAGAGGCGCGACAGATCGAGGCCGAAAAGGAGGAGCGCCACGATCATTCCGCACCCCGATTCGCGAGAGAGCCGAGAAACAGCGCCATCCACGCAAACGCCAGCGGCCACTGATAGCGCTCGATCGGAACGCGCACGTTCCTCCGCCGCGCCGCCACGCCCGTGGCCGCCAGCGAGTCGAGGTCGTGTTCGCCGAACGGGTTCGCATAGAACCTTCCCCCCGTCGCGCTGGCGATTTTCTTCAGCGCCTCCGGATGCGCGTACGTCGTCACGACCTGGCCGTTGTCATCGACCAACACTCCGCTTCCCTCGGAGCGTGGGATGGTGCTGCCGGCCGCCGTGCCGACGAGGATCGTCGACACCGGGACGCTGCGTTGCACCACCTTCGTAATCGCGTCGTCGAGCCTCGTCCCTTGGTCCTCGCCGTCGCTGATGAGCACCACATCCCCCCGCTCCGCCGCGTCCCCTCCCACGAGGCGCAACGCCGCATTCAGGGCCGTCGAGATGTCGGAGCCAGGATTCGATACCTCGCCCGCCTGAATCGAATCGAGCAGCGCTTCGACCGCATCGCCGTCGCTCGTCAGCGGTGAGACCACCTCGGCGGCCGACTCGAAAATGACCAGCCCTACGCGTCCCGGCTGCGCCTCGATGATCCGTTTCGCGATCGCCTTCGCCGCATCGAGGCGCGAGGTGCCGACGTCCCGGGCGTCCATGCTCAGCGAGACGTCAATGACGATCACACGATTCGATTCGCGCTGCTCGATCGGCACGACGCGGAAGCCCGCTTCCGGGCCAGCGAGCGCGATCACGCACCCGAGGAATGCCAGAGAGGCCAGCCACGGCCGGAGCGAGCGCAGTGGATTGGCCACCCCGCGCAGACGCTCCGAAACAAACCGCCGCGCGATGCGCGTGCGCCGCCGCTCCCGGGCAACGAAGAATGCGAACACGAGCGGCACGAGGAGCGCGAACCAAAGGATCTGCGGCGTGCGAAAGGTGACGGCGTTCATGCCGGCACCTTCTGCCAAACCGTTTCTCCCGACAACAGCGCCAGCGCGAACAACGCCACACCCGCCGCCAGCGGCAGGCCATACAGCTCCTCGATCTTCTCGCTCTTCGGCGCGTTGAGGCGCGTCTTTTCGAGATGATCGATGCGGTCGAGCACGTCGCTCATCGTCCGCGCATCGGTGGCGCGGAAATACTCGCCGTTGGTAGCCTTCGCGATCGCCGCCAGCGCCTCTTCATCGAGGTCGGCCACCTGGAGCTGGTACGTCGTGACGATCTCGCCGGGGAAGGGGTCCACACGCTTCACCGGGATCGGCACCGGCCCGCGGCTTCCGACGCCGATCGTGTAGATCTTGATGCCGTAACGCGCCGCGAGCTGCGCCGCGGCCAGGGGATCGATCGAGCCGGAGTTGTTCACGCCGTCGGTCACGAGGATGATGATCCGGCTGCGCGTCTTCGACGTGCGCAGACGGTTGACCGCCGTGGCGATGGCATGGCCGATGGCCGTGGCGTCGCCGTTCTCGCCCACCTGGGCCCGCTCCAGAATCGCGGCGGCGATATCGCGGTCGTAGGTGATCGGCACGCGCGTGGCCGCGCGGGCCCCGAACGTCACGATGCCGATGCGGTCATCCTGGCGGCGTGCGATGAAGTCGCCGATCAGCTCCTTGGCCACGCCGAAGCGATTGCGCGGCTTGAAATCCTCCGCGGCCATGCTGCCTGAAGCATCGAGCGCGATGACGATATCGATCCCGAAGCGGTCGTTCGTGGCCATTCTCGTCACACGCTGCGGCCGCGCCAGCGCCACGATCATCGCCAGCGCCGCAATCGATTCGAGCAAGAAAGGCACGCCCGCAAGCTGCGCGCGCACGCTTCGCTTCGGCGCGACGAGCGACAGCGAGGAGATCACGAAGGCGCCGTAGCGCTGCCGCCGGTCGCGCACGAGGAGCGCGATCCTAGCCATCAAAGCGACGCCCAGCAGCAGCCAGAGAGGGTTGGCGAAGCGGATCATGCCGCCTGCTCCTCGTCCCGCGGCGCCGGCGGCTCCGCCCACGACGGGATCTCCAGGGCACGGTTGACGGCATCATCGAAACTCAACGGCGCCGCTCCCCACGGCGAGAACTTCTCGAGATCGCCCTGGCGGAGAATCTCGCCCACGTGGCGCCGCCGCTCCCCCGGCTCGACCTCTTCGATGCGCGAGAGAAGTTCCGATGTCGTCAGCTCCGCCCCGAGGTCGTCGCGCACCTGTGCGAGATAGGCGCGAACCGCGTCCGCCAGATGCGCCCAGCGCATCGGCGCGGCAGCACGTCGCAGCGCCTGCACGCGTGCGCGGAACTGTTCGACAGGTACGGCGACGACTGTTGGCTTTGTCACATGCCGCTTGGCCAGCAACACCACAGCCGTCCAGGCCGCGGCGGCCGCCAGCGCGGCGATGGCGATGGCGACGAACGGCAACCGCGGCCACGGCTCCTGCTTCGGAGGTTTCAGCGGCGCCGGCTCGAGCTTGTCGTCCGTCTTCAGCACCGAATGGATCGGAATCATCACGCTGACCGGCCCGTCCGCCGAACGGCCTGTCACCGTGATCGTGTGCGGCACAAACGTCCGGATCACCGCGGAGTTGCCGCTGCGCGACACCACCTCGTAGTCGGGAGACGGATCGACCGTCGTCGGCGCCGCGAAGCGGATCGTGATCGGATCGCCGACCGACGGACGGGCCGGTTGAAACGTGGTGATCAGCGCCAGAACAAGGAGACCTACCATGGAGTTATCGCCTTCTCACCGCCCGCTCCCTGAAGAATCGCAACAACTGGCGATCATACGGAATCGCCGTCGACACCGTCAGATGATCGATCCCCGCCGCGCGAAAGCGCCGTTCGTTCACGTTCATGCGCGCCGCGGCGCGGCGCACGACATCCGCGCCGCTGAGTGCGACGAGGCGTACGGCTCCGCTCTCCGCGTCGACCACCTGTACCAGCCCGCCCTCGGGGAATCTCTCCTCACGCGGATCGCCGACGGCGATGGCGACGACGTCGTGACGCCGGTCGAGGCGCCGCATCGTCCGCTCGAAGTTCTGATCGAGAAAGTCGCTGATGACGATCACCACGGCCCGGCGCGCGCTGACCTGCTCGAGGTAGCGCGCCGCGGCGTCGAGGTCGGCCGTCCCTCCCGCGCCGCGCATCGCCGCCTCGACGACCGCCCGGACGATGACCTGCGCGTGCATTCGTCCCCGCTGCGGCGGGATGTACCGCTGAACGGTATTTGAAAAGAGCAGCAGGCCGATGCGGTCGGAATTCTGCACGGCCGAGAAGGCGAAGACCGCCGCCAGCTCCGCGGCGATGGCGCTCTTGCGCCAGTCGACGGAACCGAACGACATCGAGCCGGAGACGTCGATGGCCACCAGCACCGTCAGATCGCGCTCCTCGATGAACTCCTTCACATGCGGCACGCCGCTGCGCGCGGTCACGTTCCAGTCGATCGTCCGCACATCGTCGCCCGGCTGATACTCGCGCACCTGCGAGAACTCGATCCCGCGGCCATGGAACGCGGAGTGGTAATCGCCCGCGAACCCGCCGCGAATGAGCCTGGCCGAGAGGATCTCCAGGTCGCGCACACGGCGCGTCAGCGGAACGCGGGGCTGGGGTTTGCGGCGGCGGAAGAACATGGTTTCTGGGTTTCTGGGTTGCTTGTAGTGTCAAGATCGAAATCGGGGGTGAAAGTTCACTGTCATGGTCACTGTCATCCTGAGCCTGCCGCAGCCGCTGAGCGAGCGTAGCGAGCGAAGAGCGGCGGAGGACGGCGAAGGATCTCCAGTGGCAGCGCCTGGGGCAGGAGCGAAACTGTGGTTTTTGTGAGGAAGATCCAACGACAAACCTCATCTGCGCTTCTGCCACATGTTGCGCATGTTAGATCCTTCGCCGTCCTCCGCCGCACTTCGCTCGCTGCGCTCGCTCAGCGGCTCCGGCAGCCTCAGGATGACAATTTGCCCGCATCACGGCACCGCCACCGCCCCCAGAATCTGTTGCACGATCGCGTCGGGAGTCACCTGCTCCGCGGCGGCCTCGTAGCTGAGCACGAGGCGATGACGCAGGACGTCGGGCGCGATCGCTTTCACATCCTCGGGCACGACGTACGCCCTTCCCTGAATGAAGGCGTAGCCTTTGGCTACGTGCGCGAGCGCGAGCGTGGCCCGCGGAGAGGCGCCGAAGGCGATGTGCGGCACCAGCGACGGAAGCCTGAACTCCGCCGGCGTGCGCGTGGCCGCCACGAGCTGGATGATGTAGCGGCTGATGCGCTCATCGACATGGACGCTCGCCGCCAGGCGGGCGATCGCGTCGATCTCGGCAATCTTCAGGATGCGCCGGATGGCCACCTGCTGCGCCGTCGGGTCGAGATAGATGCCGAGCATGCGCATCTCTTCGTCCGCCGTGGGATAGTCGACGCGCAGCTTCATCACGAAGCGGTCCACCTGCGCCTCCGGGAGCGCGTAGGTCCCCTCATGCTCGATCGGATTCTGCGTGGCGATGACCACGAACGGCTCGGGCAGCCGGTACGACGTATCGCCGATCGTCACCTGCCGCTCCTGCATGGCCTCCAGCAGTGCCGACTGCACCTTCGCCGGCGCCCGGTTGATCTCGTCGGCCAGCACGAGGTTGGCGAAGATCGGCCCATGGCGCGGCGTGAACACCCGCCCCGCCGGATCGAAGATCAGCGTGCCGGTGATGTCCGCCGGCAATAGATCGGGCGTGAACTGGATGCGGTGAAACGACGCGTCGATGGCGCCGGCGAGCGTCTTGACGAGCAACGTCTTGGCGAGCCCCGGCACCCCTTCGAGGAGCACGTG
>DATLWH010000564.1:0-3397 GCA_035576505.1 Thermoanaerobaculia bacterium
CCGACCCCCGACCCCCGACCCCCGACTCCCGTCCCCTTGTTATTTGGAATAACAACACTCCCATCTACGTCGAACATATTGCGATGGAAAAGCCCGTTCGGCGCACACTGCTCCCTGGCGTTTCAGACGCCGGGGCTCCTCCTCCCGTCATTATCGACTCGCGCGCCGTTGTCGCGAGAGCACGGCGACGTGCGGTCGTCCGCGATGTCATCGATCTCTCTCTCCTGGTGAGCGTCGACGGGCTTTTCCTACGCTGGCCGGCCGCGCACGTGCCATTCTTTGACCGTCACGACTCGCTGCTGGTGCTCCTCAGCCTCAACGCGTTGTTGCTGGGCTACGTCTGGCTGGCCCGTGCCATCCCTCGGTGGACGGCGCGGCGAGTGGCGACGACGTGGTGTCTGGCCGAACGTGCGCGTTTCTTCAGAGGCGCGCCGCGCTGAAAGCGCGTCAAGCCGGAGTCTCAGTCGGCGGGCTCGACTTCCTGATCACGAATCTCTGCAGGAGCACGCCAACGAGAAGAAGCGAGATCGTCAAGCCGAGCAGAGAGGCGACGCGATAGAGCCCACCGAGCCGCGCCAGATCGTGAAGAAAGCACTTCAGCACGGTCACGAGCAGCAGAATGATGGCCGCCACGCGTGCCGCGCGGCTGTGGAGCACCAGCCCGGCTATGAGCATGGAGACGGCGAAGAGCGCCCAACCGATCGTATAGGTCAGGTCCTGGGCCAGCGATGACGAGAAGAAGTTGAACGTCAGAGCCGGCCCGGTCGAGTAGAAATCAGCGATCTCGATATTGACCAGGAAGAACAGAAGGATCGTTCCGCCGGCGTTGGCAAGCGCCCGCGGCCTCGTGTATCGCTGGGCTTCCTCGTCCGGCAACAGACGCACCGCGGCGAAGAAAGCGGCAGCGCCGGCGAGGTAGGTGTAGAGGTACCAGTTCACGATCGGGGAGTGGCTGGCCGGGTGGTAGGCGAGCACCGCGGGATTCAAGGTCAGGCGCACAAACGCTGCGCCGAGGAGAGCCGCCGACCAGGCCAGGAGGCCGCGATGCGGAATGCGGCGGAAGAGCCAGACCAGAGCCGCTCCCTCCAGAGCCCATCCGATGGTGATCCATTGTTTCTCCAACTGAAGCGGAACGGCCACCGTAATGAATGCGAGCGCCGCGGCCGCGGTCAGCGCCAGACGCGAGAGGAGACGCTCTCCTGCCGGTTCGATGCGCAGCAGACGCCACACGAGCAGCAGCATCAGCGCGGCCTGAAAGAGCGGGAGAAGGCCGATGGCGTATCCGTAACCGGCCTCTTTGATCGCCAGGCGGGCCTCGATGAAGAAGGGGATTCCCGCGAGCACAGCGGCGAGATACGGCTGGATGTAGCCTTTGGCCCTCCTCCCGAGCAGCAACGGATAGGCGATGAAAAGGGCGTAGATGGCGCCGGCGAAGCCGAACTGTTGTGCCGGCGTTGCCGGCCGCGACAGGGCTGTGGCAAGAGCGAGCAGCACGACCGCGGCCACCGTCACGTCATGTTCTTCGATCAGCCAGGTCACCGCGAGGATGGCGATGCCGATGGCGAGGTGCGATGCCAAGAGGGGAGCGAAGAGTGGCGCCGCGGAAACGCCGCCGGCGATGATGACGACAACATCGCCCGCAAAGAGCGCCACGATCGCGGCCACACGGAAGCGCCGGTCGATGCCGAACCAGATCAGGGAGATGGCGCAGATGGAGATCGCCGCACCGAAGGCGACCACGGGCCATGTCGCGGACTTCGCGTTCGAGGCCCACACCATCAACACGACCTGCGATGCCGCCATGGCCGAAGTCATCAAGGCCGCACGACGGAGGTAGAGAGCCGCCGCTCCGATGGCGAGATCCATGACGAGCAATGCAGCGAACAAAGTCCACGGAGGAAAGGCCAGGGTGGGCTGCACGGCCACCGCGAACAGGAACAGATGACCGATGAGCCCGAGGTACGCCGTGCTGACGTCGCCGTCCTCGCCGCGGCCGATGAAGACGCCACCGGCCACGGCCAGCAGCGCGAAACCGGCGATCGTCGCCAACGCCGCCACCAGGTTCCCAGGGTGCAGGGCGCTGGCGCTCCAGACCGCCATGACCATCCACGAAAGAAGAATCGCGGAAGCGGCAAGGATTGGGTACTGGCTCGACTTCGCTTCCACGATCGCCCCGGCGTTGAGAATGGCCAGCAGGATCGCCAGCGCCCACAGTCCGAACTGCGCCACCGGACCGGTCGTGAGGAAGAAAAGAACGCCGATCGAGCCGAGAACGAGGGCCAGCATCGTCCCCTGCGAGACCACCCTCCGGCCAAGACGGCGCGCCATGACCGGCACCGCGAGGAACAGCAGTGCGAAGACGGCGTAGATCGTCAGGGCCGCCGTCAGCCGGGCCGGCGTCAGGTGATCCGCCGACCACACCGCTTCCGTCACGATGGCCAGGAATGCGGCGATGGCGTAGACCGGACCGGCCTCGTGCCTGATCGCGTACGCGGCGATGATCGCGACCATCGCGAAGAGTGTGCCGAAAAGCATCATCGGCGACGACGCGGGAATCGGCATGATCACGAGCGCCGGGAAGAGCAGAAGAAAAAGCGGCGCGATCACGGTCCGCGGGATCGATGTGAAATGCGAAAGCGCAAGCTGCACGATGACGAAGCCGGCCATCCAGGCCAGGATCCACGGCCACGCAGACGGCGTGTACGAAGACGCCCGCCAGACCACGAGCACCAGCGCGATCGTCGCGCCGCCGAGCAGGTGCAGCCAGGAGGGACCACGAAGGATGGCGATCACCGACAGGCCGGTGCTGATGAAGAGCAGAAACGTGAAGAGGACGTTGTACTGCACGCCGTAGCTCGACACGGCCGCGACGTAGATGGCGAAAAGCAGAGGCAGGCCGGCCGACGAGATCGCGGCCAGGTCGAAACTTCGCTGTGCTCTGTCCGCGCGGCGCCGCAGAAAGAGCGATGCGCCCGCCGCGGCGGCGAAGAGGATGAAGATCGCCACCGCAAGCGGTAGCTGCGAGACCGTCAGAAACTTGCTGATCCATCCCCATTCATAGATGACCGTGAAGGTGACGCTGAGCGCCGTCAGGAGCGGCCACCGCCGCTGGATGGCCACAAAGAGCAAGCCGACATTGAGCAGCAACAGGTATGAGAAAAGAGCGATCGGTTTGTTTTCGCCGCTCGATAACAACGCCGGAGTGGCGAAGCCGCCGACGAGGCCGAGCAAGGCGATGAACACCGAGTCGCGCCGGATCGACAGAAACACGGCGATGGCGGTGACGATCAGCATCAGTGCAAAGACCGCCGTCACCGGCAGCAGATGCCAGAGCGCGTGAATGGCGAAAAGAGTGGCGTAGAGGATGGCGATGCCTGCCCCGTCCATGGCGTTCGCG
>DATLWH010000565.1:0-2188 GCA_035576505.1 Thermoanaerobaculia bacterium
GCGGTCACGGCGATCGAACAACGCGATCCGACGACCTCCGGCCATTCCTTCCGCGTGGCCGATCTCACCGTCGAGCTTGCCCGCGTCGTCGATCGCGACGATCAGCGCTACCGGGAGGTCCGCTTCACCTCGGAGCAGGTGCGCGAGATCCGCTATGCCTCCCTGCTGCACGACTTCGGCAAAGTCGGCGTGCGCGAGCAGGTGCTGGTGAAGGAGAAGAAGCTCTACCCTCTGCAACTCGAGACGCTGCGCAACCGGTTCGAGTTCGCCATGAAAACGGCCGAGAACGACGCCAACCGCCGGAAGCTCGAATACCTCATCGCGCACGGCCCGGAGGCCTTCGCCAAATTCGGAGCGGAAGCCGACGAGGAATTGCGCGAGCAGCTCGACCGGATGAAGAAAGACTTCGCCTTCATCACCAAGTCGAACGAACCGACGGTGCTGCCGGAAGGGGAGTTTCAGTATCTGCAGCAACTGGCCGAGCAGGAGTTCGGCGATCTCCGCGGCGAGCGCCGGCGCCTGCTCAATGCCGAGGAGGTGCGCATCCTCTCCATCCGCAAAGGCAACCTGGACGCCACCGAACGAAGCGAGATCGAGAGCCACGTGACGCACACCTTCAACTTCCTCCGGAAGATCCCCTGGACGAAGGACCTGGCCGCGGTGGCGGACATCGCCTACGCGCACCATGAGAAGCTCAACGGCCGCGGCTATCCGCGCAAGCTGACGGCGCCGGAGATTCCCATCCAGTCGCGCATGATGACCGTCTCCGACATCTACGACGCCCTGACCGCCAACGACCGCCCGTACAAACGCGCCATCTCCACCGAGCGTGCTCTCGACATCCTCAAGATGGAAGTCGGCGACGGCCTGCTCGATTCCGAGCTGGTCAGCATCTTCATCGACGCCAAAGTGTTCGAGCGTGCGGGGATTCTGCGGACGTAGTCACGCGAAGACGCGAAGTTCTGGCTTCTTTTCTTCGCGTCTTCGCGTCTTCGTGTGATCACGTCAGATCATCCAGCCCCGTCTCCGCCAGGATTCGACGGCACATTTCGCGCCGCGCTTCTCGCCGCTGCCTCAACCACTGCCGGGCCGATTCCGGCAACCACTCCGGCTCCGCGGCGTCCGCGAGCGCGTTGCGAACGACATCGAGCACCGAGCTTCCTTCGCGGCGCGAGCGGGAGAGGCGTTCGGCGAGTCCGCGAACGCCCGCGGAGTCGATGAGAAGCGCGGCGGCAACGGCGCGCTCCGCACCCGTCGACGGCTCGTCGAGGGCGCGAATGGACGCCGCCGTCTTGCGAAGCTCGCCTTCGGGCAGACCGATCGTCAACACCGCCCGGGAGAGGTTGCCGACCTTTTCCAGCCAACGGCCGAGACCGTGGAAAAGGAGGAGCAGCTCGAATGCGTGGACTTCACCGGCGTTCGCCGGAACGTGCAGGCGCCGGGCGATCGCGGCTACCCGTTCGATCTCGTCGAAGCGTGAGGCGCCGTCGAGATCCTGATAGAGCGGGCGGAGAAAGGACTCGAGCCGTTGGCGCAGAGCCTGGTCCATCGTCAATGCCGCCCCAGCAGCCACAGGCCGACCTCCAGACCTCCGCTCTCCACGCGCCGCTCCGCGATGACCTCAAGCTTTGTGGCGCGGCGCAGCAGAGCGATGAGTGTCTTCGCGTGCGCGGTGTAGAGAAGCGCGCGCCCGCCGGGAGCA
Source organism: Thermoanaerobaculia bacterium (assembly GCA_035576505.1). Classification (GTDB taxonomy): domain Bacteria; phylum Acidobacteriota; class Thermoanaerobaculia; order Gp7-AA8; family Gp7-AA8; genus JADGNZ01. The sequence continues at coordinate 1,703 of DATLWH010000565.1, forward strand.
AGCGTGCGTGCGATGTTGCCTACGATCCGCCGGTAAAGACCATCGAGGTTGCGGTCCTCCGTGCGCATGCCGAACGGCAGATTGGCCAGAACCTCGTCGCATCGGTCGGGCCACGCCGTCGCGTCGCCGCCGTCCCCCTGGCGCACGGCGATCCGCGCGGCAAGCCGGGAGGCGATGATGTTGTCCGTGGCCGCGCGGATTGCCGTCGGGCTGATGTCCATGCCGGAGAGCATCGTCCCCGCGTCAAGGAGCGCCCGCTCGATGAGCAGTGTTCCGCTGCCGCATGTCGGATCGACGACGACACCCCCGTCGCCACGCCGCACGAGGCGCGCGAGGCAGGCCCCGACCACCGGGTTGATCGAAGCGCCGACGTCGGCGACACGGTAGGCGAAGCGCTCGTCAGCTTCGAACGTCGGCACGAGCCAGATCCTCGTGGCGTCGGCATCCGCCTCGACGCGCAGCATGGCCGCGTAACTGGAAGGGGAG
>DATLWH010000566.1:0-7802 GCA_035576505.1 Thermoanaerobaculia bacterium
GCGGCGATGAGAACCTTGGCCGGGGACGTCAGGCCGAGGCAGTGGCCGCGTATCGCGATGCGCTGCGCCTGGCCGCTCCAGGGTGGATCGAGCGGGACCGCGCTGTCAGGTCGTTGACGTATGCCCTCTGGATGAGCAGGCAATACCAGGCCTGCGCGGAGGTGGCGGTCGCGGAGGCGCCGCGGATGCCTCGGCAGCGCCTCTTCGGCAGCGTCGTCATGATCGGACTCAGTAGCGCGGACACGGATGCCAGGGCGCCGTGGGCCGTGGCGGCGCGAAAGACGCTGGAGCCGCTGGCGGTGGAGGCCATTGCGCAGCCCGAGACGTTGCGCGACGACCGCTTCCAGCTCTATCAACAGCTCATGCACGCGGCGGAGCTTCGCGGCGAGAAGGCCGGCAGCACACCATGGGGCGATCGATGGCTCCGCGAGCTCGACGCCACCAGGCCTGCCAATGATGATGAACGGACGGCGCTGGACATCGCCCGGGTCGATGCCGCATCGGCCATCGGCCAGCCGGCCCGCGTGATCCCCGCGCTCATCGCATCCGAACGGGCCATGCCCAACAACTACAACGCATCGTTGCGGCTTGCCGAGATGGAGAGCGACGCGAAGCGTTACGACGAAGCAGTGGCCGCGTGTGACCGCGGTCTCGCCCACGTGACCGGACCGATCGGACGGACCTGGCTTCTGCAGATCAAGGCCGAGGCGTTGACCGGCAAGGGCGATCGCAAGGCGGCACGCCGCGTTCTCGAAGAGGCGCTGCGGGCCGCTCGCCAGATCACCACGCCGGGCTCGCGCGAGAGCAATGTCAAGAGGGTATCCAGGATGATCGATGAAACGGGCAAGCCTGAGTCGTAGCTCGCTAACCCGTTGATTTTGGGTGGCTAATCGCCGCCGGATTCGGGTTCATCTATTGCATTGTCCTCCGCTACGAATTCGCGTTTTGGAGGGCAGTCCATGGGGGCATCGAGGGAACCGGTAGCGGCTACGGGGATCGCAGGATTGGACGCGATCCTCGGCGGCGGCTTCCCGAAAGATCACGTTTATCTGATTCAGGGCGACCCGGGCGCGGGGAAGACGACCCTCTCGCTGCAGTTCTTGCTGGAGGGGGTGCGGCGGGGGGAGAAAGGGCTGTACATCACTCTCTCCGAGACGAAGAGAGAGCTGCACGCGGTGGCGCGCTCCCACGGGTGGAACCTCGACGGCGTGGAGATCAACGAACACCTCGTGCGTGAAGAGACGCTGAGCGAGGAAGAAGACACGACGATCTTTCATCCGTCTGAGATCGAGCTGGGGCAAACGGTGTCGCGGATCCTCGAAGAGGTCGAGCGCGTCAACCCGCAGCGCGTCGTGCTCGATTCGCTCTCCGAGATCCGCCTTCTCTCGCAGAGCAATCTCCGATACCGCAAGCAGATCCTCGCTCTGAAGCAGTACTTCACCAACCGCGGGGCGACCGTGCTCCTTCTCGATGACAAGACTGCCGAGGGAAACGACCTGCAACTGCACAGCGTGCCGCATGGCGTGATCCTGCTGGAGCGGCGCGCGCCGCTCTACGGTGCGCCGCGGCGGAGGTTGGAGATCGTCAAGCTGCGGGGCGTCGACTTCCGCGGCGGCTACCATGACTTTACGATTCGCCGCGGAGGCATCGAGCTCTATCCCCGCCTGATCGCGGCGCGCGACCGCGGGGACGGCGGTGACGGGCATCTAGCCAGCGGGATCGCCGAGATCGACACACTGCTCGGCGGTGGCCTGGAGATGGGCTCGAGCACGCTGATCATGGGTCCGGCCGGCGTGGGAAAGTCGACGCTGGCGACGCAATACGCGATTGCCGCAGCACAACGCGGCGAGCACTCGGCGCTCTTCATCTTCGACGAAAGCCGCCGGAGCCTGCTCAAGCGCTCCACGGCCGTCGGGATGGATCTGGCCAGCCCGTTGGAGCGCAAGTTCATCACCGCGCAGCAGGTCGATCCGGCGGAGCTCGCCCCGGGCGAATTCGCGAACCTCGTCCGGCTGGCGGTCGAAAAGGATGACGCCAAGGTTCTCATCATCGACAGCCTGAACGGCTATCTCAATGCCATGCCGGAGGAGCGGTTTCTGACGCTGCATCTGCACGAGATGCTGACGTACCTCGGCGATCACGGCGTGGCCACGATTCTGGTCATGGCGCAGCACGGCCTGATCGGCTCCAACATGATCTCCTCGGTCGACGTCAGTTACCTGGCCGACTGTGTCGTTCTGCTGCGCTATTACGAGGCCGAGGGGGAGTTGCACAAGGCCATCTCCGTCATGAAGAAACGGAGCGGCGATCACGAGAAGGCCATCCGCGAGTTCAGCATGGGCTCCGCGGGCTTGAACGTCGGTCCGCCACTCACACACTTCCGCGGCATTCTGTCCGGGATCCCCATCATCGAAGACCGATGACTGCTCTCATGGAACGAAACGCCGATCCCGCCAACCGGCCACGCCGGGTTTTGCTGCTGGCGCCGACAGGACGGGATGGCAAGACGATGGCAGGGATCCTGTCCCGGGCCGGCTTTGCCGCCGAGGTGTGCGCGAGTGCGGAAGAGCTGTGTCGCGGCATCGACGAAGGCGCCGGAATTGCGGTGGTGACCGCGGAGGCATTGACGCCGCCCGCCATGCGGCGAATCGCCGACACGCTGGCCGCGCAGCCTCCCTGGTCGGAAATCCCGCTGATGATCTTCGTTGCGGAGCCCGACATGGACCGCGCCGCACGGTCGTTTGAAGGTCTCGGTCCGCGTGCTCATGTGACGCTGGTCGACCGTCCCATTCACGTCAAGACGCTGCTCAGTTCGATGCGCACCGCCCTGCGGAGCCGCCTGCGGCAGTACGAGATGCGCGATCTGCTGGCCGAGCAGCAGAAACTGCTCGAGAACGAGCGTGCCTCGGCGCTGCGATTGTCCGGCCTGGCGGAAGCGTCGCTGGCCATTGCCTCCGCGCTCTCGCTCGACGATGTGCTGCGGATGATCACCGATCAGGCGGCCAAGGTGCTCCATTCGAGATTCGCCCTGATCTGGCTGAAGGTCGAAGAGGGGACGCAGGCGCGAACGATCTGGGCGATGTCGACCCGCGAGGATACGGCGCGTCAGGACGTCGACGCCGAATCGGAGCGCGCTCTTGATGCCATCGCCTCGCAGATCAGAGGGACTGTGCTCCTGACAGGCGAGTCTCTCGAAGAGCTCAGAGGGCGCAAGCCGTTCGCCGATCTGCACAGCCTCCTCACTGCACCGCTTCTGGAACGGGATGGGCGCACGGCTGGTCTGCTCATGCTTGCCGATAAACCGCATGCCGCGTTCACGACGGACGATCAGGCCGTTCTCACCCAACTGGCACAGATGGCGTCTGTGGCCGTGCAGAATGCGCGTCTCTACCGCGAGGCTCAGGACGCCAATCGCGCCAAAGATGATTTTCTGGCCACGCTCGCACACGAGCTGCGCACGCCGATGACCGGGATTCTCGGCTGGGTGCAGATGCTCAAAGCCGACGGCCTCGAACAGGGTGACGTCGACACGGCCATCGAGATGATCGAGGGGAGCACGCGCGTCCAGGCCCGGCTCGTGGAGGACCTGCTCGATGTGTCGCGCATCATCGCGGGGAAGCTCCGCGTCGATCTCTCGCCGGTGGAGTTGAGGCCGGTCGTCGAGGCCGTGGTCGAGATGTTCCAGGCGCGCGCACGGGAACGCGACATCACACTCCACACGACCCTCGAGGAGCGGCCGTTGAGCGTCTACGGCGATGACACGCGGTTGCACCAGGTCGTCTGGAATCTGCTTTCGAACGCCATCAAGTTCACACCGGACGGCGGGCATGTCACGGTGGAACTGAAAGCATCCGATAGCTCGGCGGTGCTGCGCGTCTCCGATAGCGGTCAAGGGATCAGTCCCGACTTTCTCCCGTACGTGTTCGACCGTTTTCGCCAGTTCGACAACAGCACCGTGCGTCAACAGGCAGGCCTGGGCCTCGGTCTGGCGATCGTCCGTCACCTGGTCACCCTTCACTCCGGCGCTGTTGCCGTCGAGAGCGAAGGAATCGGGAAGGGAAGCACGTTCACCATCACCTTGCCCGTCCTTGCGGTACGGGTCGCGGCTGCCGAGCTGCCGCACCTCCAGACAGCGCCGGAGATGCCGCGGCTGGACGGAGTGAGGATCCTCATCGTGGACGACGACGACGAGGCCGGCAAGCTCGTGGCCCTCGTGCTCAGTCAGTTGGGTGCCGATGCCCGTGAAGTCACCTCCGTCGCCGATGCCGTGAAAGCGCTCCGTCTCTTCGAAGCGGACATCGTGGTGAGCGACATCGCCATGCCCGGCGAGGATGGCTACGCGCTGATGCTGCAGTTGCGGGAGATCGAGCCGCAGTTGGGCCGCCACATCCCGACGATGGCACTCACCGGATACGGACGGCCGCAGGATCGCGCGCGCATTCTTGCGTCCGGCTTTCAGAAATACGTACAGAAACCGGTGGAGCCGGTGGAACTGGTCCGGGCAATCGCCGAGCTTTCGCAGGTTTGAACCGATGAATGTCTTGATTGTTGATGATGACGAAGCAATTCGAACGCTGGTGACGCGCGTCTTTGCCAGACGCGGTGACAACGTACAGAGTGCCGTCGACGGCGAGGCGGCAATCGCCTGCCTTCAGGAGTACGACTTCGATCTCGTCGTGCTCGATCTGATGATGCCGCGCACCGATGGCTTCGGCGTTCTCTCCTACCTCGCCGCGCGCAACGCTCCCCGGCCGCGCATCATCGTGATGACCGCCGCCGTTCCGACGCTGGTGCAACAGGTCCCGGAAGAACTGGTCGTCGGCGTGATCGCAAAACCGTTCGACCTCGCGGCGCTCGTCGATCTCGCGGAGAACGCCAGGAGGGGTCGGGCGCTGGCGTGATGAAGTATTTTGCACTGCGTCTGAGAATTTTCCTGCGCTGTCCGTCACTCTCCAAAAGCGATCAGTTTTGATTGCTGACTTCACCCGGCAAGGTGCAGAAGGAGAAGAGAGCATGCGTTACGCTCGTCCCGGCGTTCTGGCGTCCTTCATCTGTCTCGCGGTGTTCGTTGCGGTCCCCTCGTTTGCGTTGACCGTTGGCCCGCGCCCGGAGTCGCGGGGGCTCATCGTCGGCCGGAAAGCAGTTGGCCGGAAAGCAGTTGGTTCGAAGTCGGCTGGGCCGAGATCAATCCACGATCTTGCCGCGGGCATCTTCTTCAGCGGCAACTTCGGCTACTCGATCGGCGGAGGTCAGGCCGTGATGAAGGCCGACACCGTCACCAATCCAAATAGCACTGCAACAGGGCCCTTGCGCTTCAGCCTCTGGTTCACTCCGGCCGCCTTTCCCTCCGCCGGCTATTCCACCGCCAGCTACGACATCACCTCCTCGCTCGCCGCGGGGCAATCGATCAATGGGATCAACGCCGCCGGCACCGGCGTTCCGTTCACCGACCCGCCTACCGGCTGCTACTACGTCTCGCTGGTGCTCGAGGAGAATGTCAGCGGGACCTGGACGGAGCGCGACTACGGCACGTTCTCACACACCTTCGACATCGGCGGCGGCTGTATCACCTCATTCACCGCCAGCCCCACCACGATCTCGTCGGGAGCATCGTCCACGCTTTCGTGGACGACCACCGGCGCGTCGGTTACCAGCGTGGTCATCGACAACGGTGTCGGCACAAAGCCGGCGAGCGGGTCTACGAGCGTCAGTCCGACCGCGACGACCACGTATACGCTCAGCGCGTACACGACCGCGAACGCCTCTCCCCCGTCGAAGCAGGTGACCGTAACGGTCGGGCAACCGGCGCCGACGGCGACGTTCTCGGCCTCACCAACGACGATCACGTCCGGCCAGTCGTCGACGCTGACCTGGACGTCGACCAACGCCACCACGATCTCGATCGACAATGGTGTCGGCAGTAAGCCCACGTCCGGCTCCGCTCCCGTCAGCCCGACTTCGACGACGACTTACACGCTGACTGCCACCGGCCCGGGCGGTTCGGTGACGAAGACGGCCACGGTCACCGTGACCACGCCGCCTCCGCAAGTCTCGTTCTCCGCCTCGCCCAGTACGATCGCCTCCGGCCAGGGTTCGTCGCTGATCTGGAGCACGACGAATGCGACGACGGTGACGATCGATCACGGCGTCGGATCGCAGGCTACCTCGGGCTCCGTCACCGTCAATCCGACGCAGACGACGACGTATACGCTGACGGCGACCGGTGCCGGCGGTACGACGATGGGTCAGGCCACCGTGACGGTGAGCAGCGGTCCCGGCATTTCGTTCAGTGCGTCGCCCTCGTTCATCGGTGCCGGTCAGAGCTCGGCGCTGATCTGGTCGACGTCGAACGCCACGTCGGTGACGATCGACAACGGCGTCGGCGCAAAGCCGGTCAACGGTTCCACGACCGTCAACCCAACCGTCACCACGACCTACACCCTCACGGCGAACGGCCCCGGAGGCACGTCGACCGCTACGGCCACCGTGACGGTCGTGCCACCACCCACGATCACCTTCTTCGCCGATCCGGCCACGATCGCCTCCGGAAACTCGTCAACGCTCAACTGGACCGTCTCCGGAGCCGACACGGTGACGATCAGTCAGGGGATCGGCCTGACTACCGGAGCCGGAACGCTGCGCGTCTCCCCCCGCCAGACGACGACCTACACCCTCACGGCCACAAACGCGGCCGGAAGCAGCACCGCAACCGCAACGGTGACAGTGAACTCGCCGCCACCGGCAAAGCACCGGGCGGTGCGGCACTGAGGGGACCGGAGCGCTGGCGTCCTCGCCGGCTGGCCCGGCGCCGTCTCGGCGCCGCGCCAGCCATTCGCGGCAGCCGAATTACACCTACAAAGCCGCCTACGATGCAGCAACGGCGCTGCTGGCGAGGGCCTGGGCGCCATCACCATGCGATCCGTTCTCGGTCGTGAAAGAAGCCGCCGCTTGGACCATTCGCCGGCAGTGTTGCCAGCCAGACGATCGTATCCGCCCCTTCCTCCAGGCTGCGTGTCGCGTTCGGACCGCCCATGTCCGTACGCACCCATCCCGGGTCGGCACAGTTCACGCGTGCGGAGGGCAGGGCCGAGGCCAGCATCACCGTGATGGCGTTCAATGCCGTCTTCGAGATCGAGTAGGCGGGCGCGTATGAGGTCATCGACGAGATCTGTCCCGCGCCCGACGAGACATTGACGATGCGCGCCGCATTGCTGCGTCGAAGAAGAGGAACCACGGCTTGCGCCATGAGCAGCGGCCCCACCGCGTTCGTGCGCATGGTGGCCTCGAACCCATCGGCCGTCGTCGACAGGATGTTTCCGGCCTCGTCGAGAAGGATCGCCGCATTGTTGACGAGGACGTCGAGCCGACCGATCTCGCGCGTGATCCACGAAGCAATCGCGCGGATCGATGCCGCGTCCGATGTGTCGAGAACGTGAGCGACCGCCGAGGCCCCGATCTTCTTCGCCGCCGATGCCGCGGCGCTCTTCGTCCGGCTCGTCACGATCACCGTATGGTCCCGCTCCGCGAGCTGCCGTGCCACCTCGAATCCAATCCCTCGGCTCGATCCTGTGATGAGGGCGATTTTGTTCGTCATGATCTCTCCCTTTCCGAAGGGCCTTCGCTCCGACGCGATCGGCCGCCCGAGGTGACCCAGGGGTGTAACCCATGGCAAACCGCGGGCCTGACGTTAACGCAGTGGAGCTTTGCCGTCTTCGGCGGCTGGCTCGGGGGGCATCCGACCGGCCAACCGGGCAGCCCCTGACATTCGCCGGAAACCGATTGCCTCCGGGATTGAATCGATA
>DATLWH010000567.1:0-4925 GCA_035576505.1 Thermoanaerobaculia bacterium
CGACGATCACTTCTTCTACGCCGCCTTCCATTTCGAGGACCCGCACCCGGAGCAGATCCGCTCGCCCTACTCCGACCGCGACAACGTCCCCAGCTCGACCGACTACGCCGGCGTGATTCTCGACACGCGCAATGACGGGAAGACCGCCATCCTCTTTCTCTCGAACGCGCGTGGTATTCAGTACGACGCCCTCAGCGACGACACCAGCGGCAACGAAGACAGCTCGCCGGACTTCTTCTGGGAGTCGGCGGCGAAGATCACGAAGGAGGGGTGGGATCTGGAGCTGCGCATCCCCTTCTCGTCGCTCCGTTACAAAAAGGCCGATCCGCAGACCTGGGGCATCCTGCTCTACCGCAACTACCCGCGCGACCGCCGCTACCAGTTCTTCGCCAACAAGCTCCCGAAAGGGGGGAACTGCTTCATCTGCAACGAGAACAAGATCGTCGGACTGACCGGTCTGCCCGCCGGCGGGCACATCGTGGCCGCCCCGTACATGACGGTGAAGGAGCAGGGCACGCCCCGCGACAGCACGCTGGGCAACCGGATCGTGAACGCACCGGCGAAGATCGACGGCGGCCTCGACGTGAAGTGGACGCCGAACGCCGACAATGCCATCGACGGCACGCTGAACCCCGACTTCTCGCAGGTGGAGTCCGACGTGGCCGCCATCTCGGCCAACCAGCGCTTCGCGATTTTCTTTTCCGAGAAGCGGCCGTTCTTCCTGGAAGGGGTGAATCTGTTCAACACGCCCATCCAGGCCGTCTACACGCGGACGATCACCTCGCCTCGGTTCGGACTCCGCTCGACCGGAAAGTTCGGTGACAACGACTACACGGCCATCATCGCCCAGGACCGCGGCGGCGGGCTGACCATCCTCCCCGGCGTGAACGGCTCCAGTTTCGCGAATCAGGATTTCAGCTCCACGGACGTCATCGCCCGCATCCGCCACAACTTCGGACTCTCGTACGTCAGCATGCTGAGCACGCTCCGCGAGTCGGAAGGAGGCGCGCATAACCGTCTGCTCGGTCCCGATTTTCAGTGGCGGATCAACGACAAAGACACGGTCACCGGCCAGTTGCTCTTCAGCAGCACGAAGACTCCGGACCGTCCTGATCTGGCTTCGGAGTGGAACGGGCAGACGCTCAGCGGACACGCCGCCGACGTCTGGTGGTCGCATTCGACGAGGCACATCGACTGGTACACCGAGGCCAAGGATTTCAGCGACGGCTTCCGCGCCGACAACGGCTTTGTCCCTCAGGTCGGTTTTCGCGAGAACTATTTCGAAGGCGGCTACACGATGTGGCCGACCACCGGTTTCGCCAATCGCATCCGCCTGTTTCTCAACGGCGACTATCAGTCGGCAACCAACGGCGATCTCCTCTTCCGCGACCGTTCGGGCGGCATCGGCTTCGACGGCAAGTACGCGTCGAGCACGAGGCTGCGTTTTTCGATCAACGGCGTCCGCAGCGGCGACACGGTGCTGACGCGGCATCAGCTCCTCTACTCGACGCAGTTCACGCCGTCGCGCGTGTTCCAGAACATCGGCCTGAGCGGTTCCGCCGGCCAGGACGTCGACTTCTCGAACACCCGCCTCGGCCGTGGCGCCAGCGCCCAGCTCAGCGGCATCATCCGCGCCAGCGATCATCTGGAACTGCGCGTCAACCAGAGTCTGAGCTGGCTGAACGTGAAGCCGTTGCCGGGTCAGATCGACGCCCGTCCCGGCCGTCTCTTCACCGCCCAGGTCGAGCGCGTCCGCGCCACCTACACGTTCGACTCGAAGATGTACGTGCGCGCCATCGTGCAGAACGTCCGCACGAACGAAAACCAGCGGCTCTTCCTCGACTCGATCAACCAGCACAGCGGCAACGTAACGTCCTCGCTGCTCTTCGCCTATAAGCTGAACTGGCAGACCGTGCTCTTCGTCGGCCTGGGCGACGAGCGCGACGTCGACGCCGCCGACAACACACTCCAGCCGGCCAGCCGGCAGTTGTTCATGAAGATGTCGTATGCGTTTCAGAGGTGAGGGGCGGTATCGGGGTATCGCGGTTGCGCGGTCTCGCGGTGCCTCGCATATCGCCCTCAGTATCAACCCTGATGAGACAAAAACAGCGGCGCGGAGCTCGGCTCGGTGTCTGAAGATGTAACCGCCGGCGGTCGAATCAGCGATAGGACGCCTCCGGCGTCTTGCTGGCATCTTGTTCCTGCTGACGGATTCCGCGTGGCGGAATCGCCACCTTGTGGCGATGAACAAAAAGGGCCGCCTCGGCGGCGGCCCTTTAGAGACATTCTGATTCGACGAGCCTACGACGCCCGATCCGGCGTCTGTGCAGGCTGCGGTTGCGGTACCGGCGTCGCCACATCCGTCGACGGTCCTGAACCCGGCGCGATGGTCATCGTCTCGCCGGGGCTCTGGTCGGGGTAGTACTCCTTCATCTTCAGGTAGTCGTTGCCGGTTTCCTCGCGGAGGATGTCGTTGACTTCCCATCCTTCCAGCGTCTCGCGCTCGAGGAGCTTGCGGGCGATGCGGTCGAGGGCAGGCTTGTGGTTCGTGATGATCTCTTTGGCCTGGTTGTAGGCCTTGTCGAGAATGCGCTTGACCTCGCGGTCGATCTCGACGGCCGTGGCCTCCGAGAAATCCTGATGCTGCGCGAACTCGCGGCCGAGGAAGATGGCCTCTTCCTTCTTGCCGAACGTGACCGGACCGAGCTCCGACATGCCCCATTCGCAGACCATCCGGCGCGCCATGGCCGAGGCCCGCTCGATGTCGTTCCCCGCACCGGTGGTGATCTCGCCGATGAAGATCTCCTCGGCCAGGCGGCCGCCCATGAGCACCGCCAGCATCGCCTCCAGGTATCGCTTTGAATACGAATACTTGTCCTCGGTGGGCAGCTGCTGCGTCAGGCCGAGTGCCCGTCCGCGCGGGATGATCGTGACCTTGTGCAACGGATCGGCGGCCGGCAATACCGCGGCCACGACCGTGTGTCCCGACTCGTGAAAGGCGGTGTTCCGCTTCTCACGGTCGCTCATGACCATCGACTTCCGCTCGACTCCCATCAGGACCTTGTCCTTGGCGAACTCGAAGTCGACCATCTGCACTTTCTTCTTGTCGTAGCGCGCGGCGTTGAGCGCGGCCTCGTTGACGAGGTTGGCCAGGTCTGCGCCGCTGAATCCTGGCGAGCCTCTGGCGATGACCACCGGATCGACATCCTCGGACAGCGGAATCGTGCGCGTGTGGACGCGCAGGATTCCCTCGCGGCCCTTGAGGTCAGGCAGATCGACGACGACGCGCCGGTCGAAGCGGCCGGGGCGAAGAAGGGCCGGGTCGAGGACGTCTGGCCGGTTCGTGGCGGCGACGAGGATGACGCCGTCATTGGACTCGAAGCCGTCCATTTCGACGAGGAGCTGATTCAGCGTCTGCTCGCGCTCATCGTGTCCGCCGCCGAGGCCGGCGCCGCGGTGGCGGCCGACCGCGTCGATTTCATCGATGAAGATGATGCAGGGGGCGTTCTTCTTCCCCTGCTCGAACAGGTCGCGTACGCGCGAAGCGCCGACGCCGACGAACATCTCCACGAAGTCGGAGCCGGAGATCGAGAAGAACGGGGCGTTGGCTTCGCCGGCGATGGCGCGCGCGAGCAGCGTCTTGCCGGTACCGGGAGGCCCCATCAGCAGAACGCCTTTGGGGATCTTGCCGCCGAGCTTGGTGAACTTCTGCGGCTCCTTGAGGAACTCGATGATCTCGTGCAGCTCGATCTTGGCCTCGTCGACGCCGGCCACGTCTTTGAACGTCACCTTCTTGGCGTTGCCGGAGAGCAGTTTCGCCTTCGACTTGCCGAAGGAGAGCGCCTTGTTGCCGCCGGCCTGCATCTGGCGCATGAAGAAGATCCAGAGGCCGACCAGGAAGAGGATCGGAGCCCAGGTGATGAGCGCGGCGATGAACGGGGTGTCCGCGGCATGCTCGACGTCGAAATTCACGTGCCTGGCCTGAAGCTGGTCGATCAGGGCCGGGTAGTTGGGCGGGGCCGTGGTGTGAAACTCTTTTTTGCCGCCGGGTGCGCTTGGCTTCGTCTCGCCGCGGACGTCATCGCCGCGGATCGTCACACTCTCGATGGCGCCCGAGTTGACGCGGTCGAGAAAGACGCTGAACTTGATTGTCTCGCTCGTCCCTTTGGTCGTCTGGAAAAGGCTCCAAAGCAGGAACACCAGAACGATGATGACGACCCAGAGGAGCGCCGTTTTAACCGTCGAATTCAATTGAATGCCTCCAAGGGTGAACGCGGATCCTTCCGCGTGCTGTCCGTGCCATGCATAACCTGGTCCGAGAACGGTACGGCAGCTTTTGAAATTCTAAGTTGCAAGGTTGCAGGGTTGCGGGGTTGCTTGGTGGGTGGCCTTGTCTCCACTTGGCAACCTTGCAACCCAGCAACCAAGGAACCCAGCAACCTATCTAACGGTAGCAAGGTACGGTAGGTTTCCAAAACGGCCGTCGATCTCGAGGCCGTAGCCGGCGTATGCCCCCTCGCCGGCCTGGAATGCGAAGAAATCGACCGTGAGGTCGACCGTGCGCGCCTCCGGCCGGTCCAGGAGCGCCACCAGCTTGAGGTTGGCCGGCTGTTTCTGACGGAGCTGCGCCAGCAGATACGTCTCGATGACGCCCGTGGCCACGACGTCTTTGACCACATAGACGTTCCGCCCCCGGATGTCGATCCAGCTCAGGAAGTCGATCTCCATGGCCGCGGCCACCTCGGTGTCGGCCATCTCGCGCACGACATCGATGAAGCCGTAGCCGGTCTCTCCGTGGATCCGGCGCAGCAGGTCGGCCACGAAGCACGATGCGCCCTTGAGAATGCCCAGGAGGAAGAGCGGTGCCTCGCCGGCGTCGTCGCGAATCTCGGCGGCCAGCGCGGCCACGCGCTGTTCAATCTCCC
>DATLWH010000568.1:0-5954 GCA_035576505.1 Thermoanaerobaculia bacterium
GGGTGGGGAGGCGGAGTGAAAATCGCGTCCGCTTCTTGTCATCCAAGCAAAGGGAGTCGGGAGTCGGGAGTCGGGGGTCGGGAGTCGGAGAGAAATGCAGGAACGCAAATGCGTCCCCATTCTCCGACCCCCGACTCCCGACCCCCGACTCCATCGAGCACTGGCTCGAGAGCTGTCATCGGCGTATCGTTGACGCAAGTCACCAGACAGCGAAGAAGGAGGAGCTCATGCCCTTTCCTCACGTGAATTACCTGGCCGTCCTGGTCAGCGGTGTGGCCATCTTCATGCTCGGGGGTCTCTGGTACTCCGTGATCTTCAAGAAACCGTGGATCGCGCTGATGGGCATCCCGGAAGAGAAGATGAAGGAAGGCTCCGGAGCGATGCCGGGACTGCTCTTCATGGCACTGCTCTGCGGAATGGCCATCTCCTACATCCTGGCCATCGTCATCAATCACTTCCCGCCGTACACATGCCTCCGCGGGGCGATGGTGGGGACGCTGATGTGGATCGGGTTCGCCGCTCCGACCAGCTTCGCCACGGCGATCTTCTCGATGACGAAGAAGCCGCTCTGGCTGATCAACTCGGCCTACAACCTGGTCTCTTTCATCGTGGCGGGGATGATTCTGTCCGTCTGGCGGTGATGGGGGGGCTCGATTGCATCCTCGCGCCCGGGGCCATAAGGGCTTACTCATGTTGGCGAGCGTCGAGCGAAATCCCCAGGGTTTGCGTATGCCGCGTTAGCGACGGCCGGCGCCATACTCTCTAACTCTTGCTGGCGAGCATCCAGCGAAATCCCCATGGTTGCGTATGCCGCGTTAGCGGCGCAAAGAGGATAGACAGGGGTGCGAGCGTTTTTTGCGAGCACCCCTGGTTGCTTCGCACTCTATGTCGGTGCCGCGTCAGCGGCACAAGAGGTGTCATCGACCGACTTCTGATCCAGTGCCGCTGACGCGGCACGATATGGGTTTGACCTCGGTAACCAGGGGTTGCTCGCAAAAAGCGCTCGCACCCCTGGCTATCGTCCATTGCCGCTATCGCGGCGCGTCGCTGCAGGCTTTTGGCCCGATTGTCGCTTCCTCCGGAACCGGATCATGAAACCAGCCGCTACCATGCTCATCACGATCCTTTTTCTCGCGTGCGGACAGCGTGCGAAGGAGGGAAGCGTGGCCACGACGGCGACGGCGACTCAGGGCAAGTTGACCATCACCAGCTCCGCATTCACGGACGGTGGCGCGATTCCCCCAAAGTACGGGTGCAGCGGCGAGTCGATCTCGCCGCCGCTCGCCATCAGTGGAGTGCCGGGTGGGGCAAAGACTCTCGCGCTGATCGTGACCGATCCCGATGCGCCGGGCGGCACGTTCACACACTGGCTGGCCTGGAACATCCCTCCGGTGAACACATCGCTTGCCGCAGGGCAGGCTCCCGGCGGGTCAGAAGGGAAGAACGGCTACGGAAAGAACGGATACGGTCCGCCCTGTCCGCCGAGCGGTTCGCATCATTATGTGTTCGACGTCTACGGTCTCGACGCGTCCTTGACTCTTGATCCGTCGGCGGAACGCGGCGAGGTCGAGAAGGCGATCACCGGACACATCGTCGCACAAGGGCGGATCGTGGGAACGTACAGCAAGTGAGCGGGTCATGATCCGGAAACTCAAATCAGGCGAATATCGCCTCTATTCACGAAAGAAGAATCCCCGCACCGGCAAGCGCCGCAACCTCGGCACGTTCAAGACCCGCGAAGCCGCGCAGAAGCACGAGCGGGCCGTTCAGTTCTTCAAGCGTCAGTAACCCGTTACTCCAGATCATTCAACTCCATCCGCGGAGCGGCCACCCGAAGGGCGTTGAGCACGGCCAGGACGTCGATCACTTCCTGGGCGATCGCGCCCGGCACCGGCGCCAGCCAGCCGGTGGCGGCGGCGAGCATGCCGATCAGGCTCAGGCTCATGCCGCCGATTGCGCTCTGCAGGGCGATGGTGCGCATGCGCCTGCCGATGTGCATCAGCTCGTCGACCTCGGCCAGCGACGGCTCCAGCACGACCGCGTCCGCGGCTTCCGCGGTGATGTCGTTGGCGTGACCGAAAGCGACGCTGACCGTGGCCGCCTCCATGGCCGGCGCGTCGTTGATGCCGTCGCCGAGGAACAGCGTGGGGGCCTTCGCGGTCTCCTCGCGCACGATGGCCAGCTTGTCTTCGGGACTCGTTCCGGAGCGCACGATCCCGATGCCGACGAGATCGGCGAGGTGTTGCACCTCGGCGTCGCGATCGCCGGACACCAGCATCACGCGGTTGACCTGATGCTGCGGCTCGAGGTGATGGACGAAGGAGCGGCTCTCCTCGCGCGGGACGTCCTGAAACCGCAGCGTGGCCGCGTACTGGCCGTTGCGCAGGACGATGCACTCCATGCCTGGGGCCACCGGAGGCAGTGGCGAGGCGTCGAAGTCCGGCGCCATCTGTTTGCGCGAGGTGATCTCGATGACGTCGCCGCCGATGATGCCGCGCAATCCGTGGCCCGGCCTCTCGTTGATCTCCGTCACGTCCACCGGCGCGATGCGCTCGGTACGCGCCGCTTCGAGAATGCTCGTGGCCAGAGGATGCCGTGAGTACTGCTCCAGACTGGAGGTCATGCGCAGCACGAATTCGCGCGTCAACCCGGGCGCGCAGAGGACATCCGTCAGCGACGGCTTGCCGTAGGTCAGCGTCCCGGTCTTGTCGAAGATGATCGTGCGGCAGCGGTCGATGCGCTCCAGCATGGCCGGATTCTTGATGATGATTCCGCGCGTGGCCGCGAGCGAGATCGCGCCGATGATGGCCACCGGAATGGCCAGGAGCAGAGGACACGGCGTGGCGATCACGAGCACGGCCAGGAACCGCCGCGGCTCGCCGCTGATGATCCACCCCGCGGCGGCAACGGCCAGCGCCAGCAGCGTGTACCAGCCGCCGAGACGGTCGGCGATTCTCCGGAACTGCGGCCGCTGCGCCTCGGCCTGCTCCATCACCTGCACGATCTTGGCGTAGCGTGAGTCGACCGGCAACCTGGTCACGACGATCGTCATGGCCGCGGGACCGTTGACCGCACCGGACAGGACCTCGGAGCCTGGCGCCTTGGCGATCTGGAACGGCTCGCCGGTCAGATACGACTCGTCCATCGCGCCGCGGCCTTCGACGACCGTTCCGTCCGCGGGACAGATCTCGTGAGGGAGCACGACCAGACGGTCGTCGATGAGCACGTCCGCCGTCCGCACCTCCACGAGGCCCGAATCCGTCAGCCGATGGGCCTCGCTCGGCAGACGTCTGGCGAGCGCGGAGAGGACCGCCGATGCCCGGTGCGTCGCGTAGAGCTCCAGCGCCGTTCCGCCGGCGAGCATCAGCACGATGATGGCGCCGGCGAGGTATTCGCCCAGGATGGCGGAGGTCACGATGGAGATGCCGGCCAGCGCGTCCGACCCGACCTCGAACGCGGCCAGTTTCTTGAGCAGATCGAAGAGCAGCGGAAGACCGGCCAGGAGCACCGCGATCAACGACAACTCGCTGATGTGCGTGGGAGCGTGCAGCAGGAAGCGCAGAACGAGGTAGACGGCGATACCGAGCAGCGATACCAGGGCGATCCACGTCTCTTTGGACAGCCAGCGGCGCGCCGTCACCACGTCATTCTTCTGCACGATCGGCGTCACCTCTCGAACCCGATGGAGCATTGCGAACGAGACAGTAGCGCCGAAAGCCGCGAGGAGAGAGGCATGCCGCCACAGGCACCTGTGACCTCGCGCACGGTAATCCGAGGTAAAGGTGCAAGGTGCGTCCGTCACTATCAATGGTGATGGGATTGCCGGATCGCAGTCTCTCTGAAGGATCGGAGGAACAACATGGCGTCACGGAAAACGACTCGTACCCGGAAAGCAGTGGCAGCATCGGATGGCGGCGGTAGCCAGATCTCATCGTCGGCCGAGGAGATGATGCTGGCAGCGCTCGCGCGGGGCGACGACTCCTTTCACACCGGCCGCTTCCTGGCTACGTACAAGGAAGGGGCCTTTGATGCCGGGTACAAGTCGCTCACCGACGAGCACGGTATGCGCGTCGCCGACGCCCGCGATTTCGACAACCAGGCCGTCTCGCTCGACACCGCTTCCAGCGCCGATGCCGTCGTGTTTCCGGAGATCGGCGTGGCGCTCATCGGCGGAGACGCGGCGCGCCAGCGCGGCTTGACTGCCTCCGCGGAGCTGGCCACCGACAGTGCCATCGCCTCCATCGATCCCGAATACTTCGTCTTCCACCACGCGGTGGCCGATGAGGTTCTCCGCACGCTCGGCACCGGTTCGCCGAACCCCGGCGAATACCTCCGCGGCTTTCTCCGGGCGGCGGAGACGATCGCCCGGGACCTCCGCGGAGCGGGCATCACGACACCCGCCTCGGACCATGAAGAGCAGGCCCTCGCACTCGGGGCCACCTGGGGTCTGGTGGCCTGCAAGGTTCCGCCGAGCACGCGGAGCGGCGCGGGCATCAAGGTCGCCGTGCTCGACACCGGCCTCGACCTCGGCCACCCCGACTTCGCCGGACGCGCCATCACCAGCGCGACGTTCGTCGGGCAGCCCGTACAGGATCTCCACAGCCACGGCACGCATTGCATCGGCACCTCCTGCGGCCCGCAGGCACCTGCCGGTTCGACGCCTCGCTATGGCATCGCCTACCGTGCCGCGATCTTCGCCGGCAAAGTGCTGAACAACAGTGGCGGAAGCGTGGGTGGGAGCGTCCTGGCGGGCATGAACTGGGCGGTGGCCAATCGCTGCCAGGTCATCTCGATGTCGCTCGGCTCGCAGGCGCCCGTGCAGCCGTACTACACCGCCGCCGGTCAGGCGGCCCTCAACAACGGACTGCTGATGATCGCCGCGGCCGGCAACGCGGCGGCGCCGACAGGTGCCCCCGCGAACTCGCCCACGATCTTCTCGGTCGCGGCTGTCGATACCAACCTCATGCCGGCCTCGTTCTCGAACTTCGGCAAGATCGAAATCTCCGCCCCGGGCGTGAACATCTTCTCCTCCGTTCCCCGCCCCACGCGGTACGGCTTCAAGAGCGGCACGAGCATGGCCACCCCGCACGTGGCCGGCTGCGCGGCGCTGTGGGCGGAGACAGCGGCAACGCTGCGCGGCACGTCTCTCTGGAACAAGCTGCGGCAGACGGCAAAACCGCTCTCGTCCCCGGCGACCGCCGTCGGCGCGGGCCTCGTTCAGGCACCGTAGCTGCTTCTCGTACAATCGAAGGACGGAGCTCCGATGGCAACGAACAAAAGGGATTGGGTCGTGACGACGTCCGGCGACCGGCCGCTCGACGATGTGGCGATGGACCTGAAGCAGAGCGGTTTCAAAGTCGCCCAGTTACACCACGAGATCGGCCTGATCACCGTCGAGGGCGACGCCGCCGCCGCCGAGAAGGCCCGCAAGGTCAAAGGAGTGACAGACGTGTCGGCCAACGTAGGCGCCGACGTCGGACCGCCCGGCTCGACGTAGGAGCGCTGGCGTCCGCGCCGGCTGGCTCGGCGCCGTCTCGGCGCCGCGAGGGCAAGTACCCTGCGACCGCGCACGGCGGCGGGACGCCGCCGAGCCAGCCGGCGCGGACGCCAGCGCTCCGGCCAAATGTGCCCCCCATCACATCCCCCTGTGCGGTGCGTCATCGGTCTACGTTCGCGGCTTGCTTACGATCCGGCTCAACCATTTGAGGAGGTTGCATGCCGCGTATCACGGGCGCTCGCGGGCTTCAACTTGACGCACCTGGGGTTTTCTCATTCTGTGAGCTCCCGCCGATGCTGCCGGGATCCGGCGACGTCGTGGTCGAGGTCGCGGGATGCGGGCTTTGCCACACCGATGTCGGCTTCGCCTACAGCGGCGTCCCCACCCGCCACTCTCTTCCTCTGATACTAGGGCACGAGATCTCCGGCCGCGTCGTCGACGCCGGCGACGAGGCCGC
>DATLWH010000569.1:0-4338 GCA_035576505.1 Thermoanaerobaculia bacterium
TCGGGAGTCGAATGGGGGGTGGGGGGGAGTGGGGCATACGAGCTAACTTATTGTGGCGTGCTTCGCGGGAATCCTCGATTGCGTATGCCGCGATAGCGGCGCAAAGAAGGTAGCCAGGGGTGCGAGCGCTTTTTGCGAGCACCCCTGGTTGGGGTGTCTATTGAGTCGTGCCGCGTCAGCGGCACTGGATGATCAAACGAAGATGCGTCGCGATTTCTAGTGCCGCTGACGCGGCACAAAAACGATGCACTCGTTACCAGGGGTGCTCGCAAAAAGCGCTCGCACCCCTGGCTACCTTCTTCTGCCGCTAACGCGGCGCATGCTCGTTGGCTTTAGGTTAACGTGTGCGGGGTGGGGTCGCGAGTCGGGAGTGGGGGGATCAGAGGAGCCGGTCATTCTTCGCGTCGGTCAGAATGACCCCCCACCCCCCAACCCCCCTACCTCCTCCTCCAGAAGATCACCCCGCCTTCCTCGTAGTCCTGCGTGAAGTGATCCTTCAGGTACGCGTACACCAGCGGGGCGCGGTCGCGGTTGGCGATGGCATCGACGGCTGTTGTGTCGACGGGATCTCCGGGCATGAGGGCGAAACGGATGCGGGGGTTCTGCTCGATGCGGGCGATGACCTCGCGCTGCCGCTCCTCGGTTTCGTAGAAGGCCACCTCGATCTGCCGGATCGGGCAATCGCGGTCGAGGAGAAAGTAGAGATTGCCGCGGTTGGTGAAGTCGAACCATGTTTCCGCCTGCTTGAGGTGCGAGGCGGCATAGCGCTGGACGACGTCGATGACGACGGCATCGCTCGCTTTCGTCAGCGCTCCGCGGGCTCTGGGGAGAGCCAACACCTGCCAGCCGCCCTCGATCGGGCCGTGAAAGCGGCGAAGGTAGCCGGTGATGGCGACGTGTGCCGTCGGCTGCGCAATCATCAGGGCGATGATCACGGCCGCGGGTGCCTGGGCGCGCGCGAGCGGAATGCGGCTTCGGAAGAGCCGGAAGATGCCGATGGAGATGAGCGGCGCGACCACGAACACCCAGAGCAGGTGATGGCGCTCCGCATACGAGAGCGCGGTGATGACGCCGTAGACGGCCACGATGAGGAAGGCTTCGCGCCGCGCGCGCCGGCGCGGCGTCATGATTGCCGTCGACGTGAGCGCGGCCACGAGCAGCAACATCATCAACGGCCAGAAGACATACAGGAACGCCGACTTGTCGAACAGCGCGCTCAGGACTTCGGGGAGGTTGTTGATCTTCTGCAGGTACTGCGGCGCGTCGAAGGCTGTCAGGGTGTAGACGGGTCCGAGCGTGGCGATCTCGAAGATCGTTACGCGCACGAAATCGGCGGCGATGCCGTAGAGCGCCATCGCCGTGAATGCGGCGACCGCCGTGGCGCCGCCGCCGGCCAGGGCGAACGTCAAGGCGCGTTTGCGATCGCCGCGGAAGCGCATCGCGGCGATGAAGAGCGTCAAGAGCGTGTACGCGCCATGGTCGAGGCTCGTCAGGATGCAGATGACGACGCCTGCGCCCGCTCCGGCGAGCCAGCGTGGGTCGCGGCGGCGGATGGCATAGGCGATGACGGCCAGTGTGGCGATGGCCGGCAGGACGCGAATCGAGCCGCCGGCCGTGCCGAGGAGCATGGCCAGAAACGTGGAGGCGAGGCCGACCTCGGGTGAGCCGGTGGCGGCGGTCACGAGCGCGTAATGCGCGATGATGATCGTCCCGGAGATCACGCCGCGCACCTTCAGCGCCCGGCCGAGCGTCACCGGACCGGTGCGCAGAGCGGCGAAGTCGAGCAGAGCGTCCTGCACGAAACCGTGCGCGGGGATGATGTCCCGATACGGTTTCTCGCCGCGCAGCATCTCCGCGGCGGGAACCATATGCTGCTGGTCTTCGAACAGGTCGGCGCGCGGCATCCCGTCCGCGGCAAGCTGGCTGGTCGCGCTGAGATAGGCGTACGCGGCGAGCGGATAGACGGCATAACGGAGCGCCATGCGGAATCGCGCGCGTGTCGCGGACCCGTCTCGTACGAGCGCGCGCAGGAGCAGGGGAGTGACGATGGTGAAAACGAGAGGCCACCACGGCGAATGGCGGATGTCGTAGCTGTTGAAACTCGATTGCAGCGCCAGGCCGAGCGGTGCCAGCGCGAAGCACATTGCCGGCGGAAGACCCGTCCGGCGGCGGATCACGACGAGCGCGATTCGAACGGCGAACACGGCAGCAGCCGCCAGCAGCAGCACTTGCTCGACCGAGCGGGGAAGGAGATCAAGCAACGCCAGATTGACGCTCGCCAGAACCGGCAGCAGGATCAGGTCGTGGCGCGTGAAGTGCGCGTCGACCTTGCGCATGGCCATGGCCACGGCGAGCACGAGCGCCGGCGCGATCATCACCCAGGCCACGCTGCGCGTGATGATGACGAACCAGAGCATGGCCACCGCCGCGGCGGCGAAGGCGTTGCGCGCCCAGGCCCGCGTGTCCTCGCGGGCAAGGATCGTGAGAATCGGGCGAAGAGCCAGTGTCCACAGAAGCGGGATGAAGATCAGGCCGAGAACGAACCTCATCGGCGCGCGAGCATCGAGTCCCATCGCCGTCGCGTAGCCCGGCAACTGGCCGGGTGGAGGCGGCCCGAGCCAGAGCGGGAGCAGAGAAATGGCGATGGCGAAGCCCCAGATGGCGGCGGAGAGCCGAAGGATGAGGTCGCGGCGTCCGCTCATTGCGCGTGTCCGGCCAGCCAGCCGACGAGCAGTTCCTCGGCCCAATACTCGCACCGCCATGGCAACGAGCCGGCGATGAAGCCGGTGTGTCCGCCGTTCGGGGTGATGCGAAAGTCGATGGCGTTCGAAGCGCAGGCTCTGGCCCGCTCCAATGCCTCGGGCGGCAGGAACGGGTCGTCGACCGCGCTGAGGCAGAGCGTAGGGGTGGTGATTGCGCCGAGGAAATGGATCGAGCTGGAACGCGCGTAGTAATCATCCGCGTCGCGGAAGCCGTGAATCGGCGCCGTGGCGGCGTCGTCCAGCTCTCGAAACGTCTTCGCGCGCGTCACGGCGTCGAGATCGACTCGGTCGCGCATCTCCGGAAAGTGCTCCACGAGCCACTCGATCTTCTGCTTCAGCGTCGCCAGAAAGCGCTTGACGTAGAGGCGGGGGAAGAGACCGGTTTCGAGATGGCGCGAACCGGCGCCGAGGTCATAGGGAACGGAAAATGTAGCCGCCGCCGCGATGTCGGTCTGTCCGGCGTGCTCGCCAAGCCACTTGAGCAGCACGTTGCCGCCGAGCGACGCGCCCACGGCGAGGAGGCGCACATCCGGGTGGCGCGCCCGCAGCGTCGTGACGACGAAATCGAAGTCGCCCGTCTCGCCGGAATGGTAGAAACGTGGCCGCCGGTTCGGCAGCGACAGGCCGATGTGCTCCTCATCGCGCGCGCAGGAGCGGAAGTTGATCGCCGTTGCCGCGAAGCCGTGACGGGCCACCACGGAGAGCAACCCTTGCATGTAGACGGAGTTCGTGCTTCCTTCCAGCCCGTGAAGCAGAACGAAGCGGAAGCGGCGATCGCGCACCGGCGCGTCGAGGTGATCGAGTACGAGCTCGTCGCCATCCGGCGTCGTCAGCGTCTCGCGGCGAAAACCGACCAGGCATCGAGGGCGTGAGAGTCGCCCCCATATGGTCTGGGCGTGTGGTCCACGCAGGAACCAGGCGGGCGTGAAGGCGGAGGCGGTCAACCGGGGAAGGATACATTCCTCGCCGCGCTCGCGGTTGCAGGCGGGGGGTCCTTCACCGTCCTCAGCCCCTCCAGGGCATCGGCGGTTCAGGATGACAGTTGCTCGATCCGCGAAAAAATCAGCGTCGCGTTCGTGCCGCCGAAACCGAAGGAGTTCGACATCACGTGGGTCACCTTCTGCGCGCGGGCCTTGTTCGGCACGTAATCGAGATCGCACTCCGGATCGGGGGTCTCGTAGTTGATCGTCGGCGGGATGATGTTCGTCCTGATCGTCATCGCCGCGATGGCCGCCTCCAGCCCGCCGGAGGCGCCGAGGAGATGGCCGGTCATCGACTTCGTCGAGCTCACGGCGACCTTGTAGGCGTACTCGCCGAACGTGCCCTTGATGGCCACGGTCTCGGTCTTGTCGCCTACCACCGTGGAGGTACCGTGGGCGTTGATGTAGTCGATGTCGGCCGGATGCAGGGCAGCGTCACGAAGCGCGCTGCGCATGACCCGAATCATGCCGCTGCCATCCTCCGCGGGGGAGGTGATGTGATGCGCGTCGCTGGACATCCCGTATCCGGTCAGCTCGCAGTAGATCGTCGCGCCGCGTTTCTTCGCGTGCTCGAGCTCCTCGATGATGAGGATGCC
>DATLWH010000570.1:0-3837 GCA_035576505.1 Thermoanaerobaculia bacterium
GCGCGGGCGAGATTAGCCAGCGGATCGCGCGGTACGCTGCGCCAATAAAGAACGGCTGCGACGCCAGCGGCGATCGCGAACGCCGCGCCAACCATCCAGCTTCGTCGGAGCATGTTGTTTTTGGGAGACAGGAACAAGATATCGAAATCGTCTCGCCGCTACAATCCGTTCATGCGCATTCGGTTCGCCGTCCCGCTCCTCCTTCTCGCCGCCTCCGCATTCGCCAACTTCCGCGAGTTCACTGACCTGCCGAAGAATCCGGCGCTGGAGTTGGCGCTCAACCATGCGGCCGAGCAGACGCTGAAGGATTTTCCGAAGTTGACGAAGGAGAATCTGGCCATCAGCGTCGTCGATGTGACGATGCCGTCGGCGATCGATCGCGCCGATTGGCAGGGGGACGCGCCGTTCTATCCCGCCTCCGTGGTCAAGCTCTTCATCATGGCCGAGGTCTTTCATCAGAAGCTGGAAGGTGATCCCGAGGTGGCGCGGGCGCTGGGCGAGATGATCCGGCTCTCGGACAACGACGCAACGGCCTTCCTGCTCGATCTCGTCAGCGATACCTGTCCGGGACCGAATCTGGAGGGACGCGCGCTGGCGAAGTTCATCGACCGGCGGCGCGTGGTGAACCGCTGGTTCGCCACGATGGGCTACGACATCAGCGCCATGGCCAAACCGTGGAGCTTCGGGCCGTTCGGCCGGGAGAAGCAGCTCCTTGGAGGGGATGCTCGCCCCAACCGCAACCGTTCCAGCGCGAATTCGTTCGCCTCGCTGCTCCTCTGGATCGTGCGGAAGCGCGCGCTATCGGCGGCGGACAGCGCCGCGATGATGGCGCTGCTCGAACGGCCGCTCAGCCCACCGCGCGCCGATGAGAATCAGGTCAAAGAGTTCATCGGCGAGTCGCTTCCGGCCGGGTCGAAAGAGTGGTCGAAGGCCGGGTGGACATCCGAGGTCCGCCACGACGCCGCCTACATCGAGCTGCCGGGGGGGCGGAAGTTGATCCTCGTCATCATGACGCGCGGCACGGCGGACGACGTCAAGCTGATTCCGGCGATCGCCAGGAGCGTGCTCGGGGAACTGGGACCCCCTCAGCCGATGCCGCCGCCCTCGCGATAGTGCTACGCTCACCACTCACGAAGATGGCCTGGTGGGTTTGGGTTCTCGCTGCGTTTCTGCTGCTCACGGTCGAGTTCTTTGCGACCACGGCGCACATTGGCTTCTTCGCCATCGGTGCCTTCCTCGTGGCCATCATCGTGGGCGCCGGCGTCCCCATGCCGCTCTGGGGGCAGCTCCTCACGTTTTCCATCTCCTCGGTCATTCTGCTCATCTTCGTACGGCCCATCGTCGTCCGGAAGCTCGGATTCAACATCACGAAGGTGGTCGACTCTCTGGTCGGCGAGCAGGCTGTGGCCCTCGTCGACCTGCCGGTGGCAGCGGAAGGGAGAGCGGAGTTGCGCGGGAGCACGTGGACGGCGCGCAATGTTGGAGAAACACCGCTTTTGAAAGGTCAACGCTGTGTCGTCGAACAGGTCGTCGGCCTGACGATCCACGTCCGGGCCTCGTAAACAAGCACAACCAGGGGGAGCTCATGCCTAATCTTCTCGTAGCCGTCGTCGTCGTTATCTTTCTCATGATCATGATCGGCCGCGTGGCGCGGGTGGTACCGCAGCAGAACGCCTGGATCGTCGAGCGCCTCGGCAAGTACTCGGCCACGCTCAACGCCGGCTTCCATATCCTCGTGCCGTTCCTCGACACCGTTCGCTACAAGCATTCGCTCAAAGAGGTCGCCCTCGACGTCCCGGAACAGGTCTGTATCACGCGCGACAACGTGCAGGTCGCCGTCGACGGCGTTCTCTACTTCAAGGTCCTCGACCCGGCGCGCGCGTCCTACGGCATCTCGGACTACACCTACGCCATCTCCCAGCTCGCGCAGACGAATCTCCGCAGCGAGATCGGCAAGATCGAGCTCGACCGGACATTCGAGGAACGGACGAACATCAACATGATGGTCGTGACCGAAGTCGACAAGGCCTCCGAGGCGTGGGGTGTGAAGGTTCTTCGCTACGAGATCAAGAACATCAATCCGCCGAAGGACGTGCTGGCGGCCATGGAGAAGCAGATGCGCGCCGAGCGCGAGAAGCGCGCCACCGTTCTGCAGTCGGAAGGGCAGCGCGACGCGGCCATCAACGCCGCCGACGGCGACAAGCAGCAGGTCATCAAGGCCTCGGAGGCGAAGAAGCAGCAGGCCATCAACGAGGCCGAGGGCCAGAGCGCGGCCATCCAGTCGGTGGCCATCGCCACGGCCAACGGCATCAAGGCGATCGCCGACGCCATCAAGACACCGGGCGGCTACGAGGCCATGCAGCTTCGGCTGGCCGAGGAATACATCAAGCAGTTCGGCGAGCTCGCCAAGACCGGCAACTCGATGATCATCCCCGCGAACCTCAGCGACGTCAGCTCGATCATCGCCATGGCCACGAGCGTGTTCAAGACGACGGCGGCCGATCCGAAGATCCCGGTGCGCGCCACGCCGCAGGCGTAGTAATCGACTGTCGGAACAGTGTGACTCACCAGAAATGGTGCGTTCGCTGACTCCGGAAGGCAATCGATTCAATTCCGGAGGCAATCGATTCAATCCCGGAGGCAATCGATTCAATTCCGGAGGCAATTGATTCAATTCCGGAGGCAATCGATTCAATTCCAGAGGCAATTGATTCAATTCCAGAGGCAATCGATTCAATTCCAGAGGCAATCGATTCAATCCCGGAGGCAATTGATTTGCTCCCGGAGGCAACTGATTTGCTCCCGGAGCCCATGAATCTGACTCAGTCGGGATCGGGTGGAGCGTCCGAGGCTTACGTTACGGCCCTGCGCTTCGCGCGTTGCCACCATGCGTATGCCGGCAATCCCGCGGCGAGGATGGCGAAGCCGATCAGACTGTTTACAGGCGACTTCACGATCGTGGCGATGACGACGATCCAGCAGGAGGCGGTAAAGATCGCCGTCGTCACAGGGTGACCCGGCGTGCGGAAGCCGGCCGGTGGCTGGCGGCGGCGGAAAATGAAGAGCGCCAGCCCCGTCAGACCGAAGAAGACGAAGTCGGTCGAGACGACATAGCTGAGGATCTGCTCGTACGTGCCGGAGAGTGTGATGACGGTGGCCACGACGCCCTGCAACGCGATGGCCACGACCGGCACATGCGTCTTCGCGCTGATGCGGCCGACGCTTCGAAAGAAGAGGCCGTCCGCCGCCATGGCGTAGTAGACCCGTGGGGCTGTGAGCATGCTCTGGCTGAGGAACCCCAGCGTGGAGATGGCGATGCCGGCGGCGATGAGTCGCGCGCCGCGCTCGCCGAGAGCGAGGCGCATCACGGCCGAGGCGGGAGTTGAGGTATTTGCCAGCCCGTCCGCGCCGAGTGCGCGCACGCAGACGTACGTCACGGTGACGTAAATCGCGATGACGCCGATGATCCCGACCAGCAGGCCGATCGGAAGATCGCGCCGCGGCCGCGCCAGCTCGCCCGAAACAAAACTCGCCGTCTGCCAGCCGCCGTAGGCAAACATCACCGGCGTCATGGCCGCTCCGAAGCGGAGAAAGAGGTCGGAGGACATCGGCGCGTCGAGCATCGTGCGCGCCGCGGCATGCGGCGCGGAGATCGTGGCGCCGGCGATGATCAGCATTCCGATCGCGGCGAGCTTGAGCAACATCAGCGCGCTCTGCGTGTTGCTGCCGCTGCGAACGCCGAGACAGTTGATCAAGGTGAGAATGAGCAGCGTCACCACGGCAAGCGCCCAGTCAGGTATGGCAATCCCCGTCAGGCTGATGGTGTATTTCGCGAAC
>DATLWH010000571.1:0-3188 GCA_035576505.1 Thermoanaerobaculia bacterium
TGCCAATAACGGCTGGCTGCAGGAGCTGCCGAAACCGCAGACGAAGATCTGCTGGGAAAACGTCGCCCTGATCAGCCCGAAAACCGCGGTGGCGATCGGTTACGACGACAAGCGGCGCGACGATCTCGTCAACGAGAAGCAGACGCTCCTTGCCGACATCCGCTATCGCGGCCGGACGCTGCGCACGCCCATCTGGGTCGTGCCGGGCCACGCCGACAACACGATCACGATGTTCCTGGGCTACGGCCGGACGCGCGGAGGGAAAATCGCCTCTCCTCCGGCGGATCAGGAAGGGATGCTCGGCGCCGATCTCACTCCGTTCCACCTCTCAGGCCTCACACCCGGCGTCGATGTCACGCCGTTCCGCTTCTCCGACGCCCTCGACGGCGGCGGCGGCGCGGAGATCGCGCTGCTGCACGACACGCCATATCCGGTCGCCTGCACGCAGGAGCACCAGAGCCTGAATGTCAGCGACGTCGGGGCCGACCGCGGAATCATCCGCTCCGCCACCTTCGCCGAGTACCTCGCCAAACCCGATTTCGTCCGCGAACACAAGCCTGACGAAGAGCAGAGCAAAGAGACGATGTACCCGCCGTACGAGTACAAGTCGCACGCCTGGGCCATGGTGATCGACACCTCGGTCTGCACCGGCTGCAACGGCTGCGTCGTGGCCTGCCAGTCGGAGAACAACATCCCCATCGTCGGCAAGGACCAGGTCGTGGCCGAACGCGAGATGCACTGGCTGCGCATCGACCGGTACTACAAGGGGAACCCCGAGAACCCCGAGGTCTATCACCAGCCGGTGCCGTGCATGCAGTGCGAGAACGCGCCGTGCGAGCCCGTCTGCCCGGTCGGCGCCACCTCGCACAGCAGCGAAGGTCTGAACGACATGACCTACAACCGCTGCGTCGGCACGCGCTACTGCTCGAACAACTGCCCGTACAAAGTGCGCCGGTTCAACTTCTTCCACTACGCCGACTACGAGACGCCGGCGCTCAAGGCCCAGCGCAACCCCGACGTCACCACGCGGACGCGCGGCGTGATGGAGAAGTGCACCTACTGCGTGCAACGCATCAACGCGGCCAAGATCAATGCGGAAAAGGATGGCAAGCAAGGCCGCCGCGTCCGCGACGGCGAAGTCGTCACCGCCTGCCAGCAGGCCTGCCCCACGGACGCCATCGTATTCGGGGACATGAACGATCCGACGAGCCGGGTGGCGCAGTTGAAGACGGAGCCGACGAATTACGCGCTGTTAGCTGAATTGAATACGCGGCCTAGGACGACGTACCTCGGGGCGATTAAGAATCCTAACCCGGAGATAAAAGGATGAAGGATGAAAGCAGAAGGATGAAGGACGAAGTGGGCCGGCTCGCGCCGTCCGCACAAGACCAATTCTGCCCTCATCCTTCATCCTTCATCCTTCATCCTTCTGATTTTGACCATGGCAGAAAGTAACCAGACCCCCGTCCACGAAATCCGCCCGGTCACCCAGGTGATCCCGGAACGATTCATCCCCGTTCCGACGGTGGAGCCCGGGCACACCTTTGCCTCGGTCACGGATCAGATCAGCGCCATCGTTCTGCGGAAGCGGATGCCCATACTGTGGTGGGTCGGTTTCGCCGCCGGTTGCCTCGGTGTGATGGTGCTGACGGCGACGATCGGCAAGCTGATCATCGTCGGGGTCGGTATCTGGGGCATCAACCATCCCGTCGGCTGGGGCTTCGACATCCTCAACTTCGTCTGGTGGATCGGCATCGGTCACGCCGGCACGCTCATCTCCGCCATCCTTCTGCTGCTGCGTCAGGAGTGGCGGACGTCGATCAATCGATTCGCCGAGGCAATGACGCTCTTCGCCGTGGCCGCCGCCGGGCTCTATCCGGCCCTCCATACCGGGCGGCCCTGGTACGACTTCTGGCTCTTCCCCTATCCGAACACGATGACGTTGTGGCCGCAGTTCCGCAGCCCGCTGATGTGGGACGTCTTCGCCGTCTCTACCTACGCCACCGTCTCGCTGCTCTTCTGGTACGTCGGGCTCATCCCCGATCTGGCCACGCTTCGCGACCGCGCCCGCGGCCAGATCTCGCGCGTCATCTACGGGATGCTCTCCCTCGGTTGGCGCGGATCGGCCAAGCACTGGTACCGCTACGAGTCGACCTACCTGCTGCTGGCCGGACTCTCCACGCCGCTCGTGCTCTCGGTCCACACCATCGTCTCGTTCGACTTCGCCGTGGCCCAGATCCCGGGATGGCACGCCACGTTCTTCCCGCCTTACTTCGTGGCCGGCGCCGTCTACGCCGGCTTCGCCATGGTCCTGACGCTGGCCATCCCGGCGCGGAAGATGTTCCATCTCGAAGGCTTCATCACCATGAAGCACCTCGAGAACATGGGCAAAGTCATGCTGGCCACCGGCATGATCGTCTTTTACTCCTACGCCATGGAGGCGTTCTTCGCCTGGTACAGCGGCAACGGCTTCGAGCGGTACATGTGGCTCAATCGGGTGACCGGCCCGTACTGGAAGATGTACGCGATGCTCATCATCTGCAACGGACTGGCACCGCAACTGATGTGGTTCCGCAGGATGCGCACCTCGACGTTCGGGCTCTTCGTCACGGCGATGTTCGTCAACGTGGGCATGTGGCTGGAACGCTTCGTCATCATCCCCACCTCGCTGCACCGCGACTTCCTGCCGTCGTCGTGGGGGATGTACCACGGCACCCGCTGGGACTGGAGCATGTACCTCGGATCGATCGGGCTCTTCCTCTTCCTGCTGTTCCTCTTCGTCCGCTTCCTTCCGATGATCTCGATCTTCGAAATGCGGACGCTGCTGCCGGAAGCGCAGGCCCATCCGGAAGGGCATGAGGCGTAAGCGATGGCTATCGGCAAAGTCAGAACCGGGACGTATGGCGTGATCGCCGAGTTCACTTCGCCGGCCGAGCTGATGACCGCGGCCGAAGCGGCGCGCGATGCCGGCTACACGCAGATGGATGCCTTCTCGCCGTTTCCGATCCATAACCTGCACGAAGCGGTGGGGATGAAATCGACCGGCCTCTCCAGCATGTCGGCCATCGTCCTGATCGGCGGGATCATCGGCGGCATCGCCGGATTCTTCATGTGCTGGTACGCCAACGTCATCAGCTATCCGCTCAACATCGGCGGCAAACCGCTGCACTCGTGGCCGGCATGGAGCC
>DATLWH010000572.1:0-5380 GCA_035576505.1 Thermoanaerobaculia bacterium
AGGACGGCATCGAGTTGCGCGCGCCGCGGCCGCAGAAACGCCAGAAGGCTGAAGAAGAACATCACCGTCGATGCGGCCCGCGACTCGAACGGATCGAAAAGAAAGTCGCGCAGGAGGTACCGCATCGGAATCCGGCCGGGATTCAGCGCACCATCGACCGTGGCCACGTACTTCTGATGCCACCTGGTGGCCGTGACGTAGTCGTCGAAGCCGGTCAGTTTCGCGGCGATTCCGTAGCCGGTGAGGACGAGAACGATGATCAGCGCGGTCCCGGCGATCACGTCGGCGCGCCGTGCGCGCAACCGGCGCCAAGACGCCACGATCCAGGGCCAGGCCATCAGAACGTTCTGCGCGCGCACGAGCATCGTCGCGGCGAAGAAGATGCAGCCGGCGATGTAGGTCCCTCGTCCGCGGTCGTCGCGCAGCAGAAGCGCCATTCCCGCGAGCGCGGTCACGAGCGCCAGCTCGTCGGTGAATCCCGTGCCTCCCCAGTACCAGACGTTCGGCAGAAACGAGAAGAGCAGCGCCGCGGTGAGGCAGGTGCGGAATCGGAAGCGCAGCGACCGTGCAAGCGCGAACATGGCCGGGAAGATGAAGAGCGATGCCAGGACGCTGATGGCCCGCAGAGCCCGGAAGTCGTCATGGACGAAGGTCCGGACAATCTTCGCCATCGCGAAGAAGAGGGGAAAACCCGGCGGATGCGGATGATGCTGGGAGACGTCGTAATGGTGAAGCGCGGCGACGAAAAGCGCCTCGTCCCAATCCCACATGGAATGGGAGATGGCCACGATGCGCGTCAGAGCAACGAAGACGGCCAGTGCGATGAAAAGCGTCCGCTGGCGCGAGGTCAACGGCTCGACCGCGCTGCCGCTCACCACGACCTGCTCGCCACTGGCCTCCGTCAAACGGCACCATTCTCGCAAAATCGCGCCCATCATGCCGGGAAAGGGCGTCCCTCGCCGTTGGTACCTCGATCATCACGGCATCCGGCGCGAGGGAACCAAACAAACCGGCTTCACGTATCACAAGGCAAACGGCTCATCGATCACCGACGAAAAGACGTTGGCGCGCATCCGCAAACTGCGCATCCCCCCGGCATGGAAAAACGTGCGCATCGCCCGCGGCGACTCCGCGCCGCTCCAGGCCGTCGGCATCGACAGGAAGGGCCGCACGCAGTACCTGTACCACCCACGCTTTCGCGCACAGCGCGAGGAAGAGAAATTCAAGCGCGTCGTCGAGTTCGGTGAATCGCTGCCGGCCTTGCGGCGGCGTGTGCGCGCGGACCTGAAGCGGGCCCGCCTCGATCGCGAACACGTGCTCGCGGCCATCGTCCGTCTCATCGATCAGGGATTCTTCCGGGTCGGCAACGACAAGAGCGCAAAGTCCGAGGCCACGTATGGATTGACGACGATCGAAGCCAGGCACGTGAAGGTCGACGGGCCTGTCCTGATGTTCGACTATGTCGGCAAGTGGCAGAAGTCGCAGACGCGTGCCATCGAAGATCCCGAGGTCGCGGCGGTCGTCCGGAAGCTGAAGACGCTGGACGAGCCCAGGCTCTTCGCATTCAGGGACCAGGAAAAAGTACGCAATGTGAAGGACCGCCAGGTGAACGACTACATCCAGTCCACCATCAGCAGGAGCTTCACGGCGAAGGATTTCCGCACGTGGGCGGGCACTCTCCTCTGCTCGATCGCCCTGGCCATGGAAGGACAGGGCCCGAGCAAGGCCGAGCGCAAGCGAAGGATCAAACGCGCCGTTCAAGCCACGGCCGAGCAGCTCGGCAATACCCCCGCGGTCTGCCGTGCGTCGTACATCTGCCCGCGCCTACTCGATGAGTACATGGAAGGCAGGCCATTCGAGATGCTGCGCCGGCACCAGAAAGGCTCCCCGGTCGTTCGCGTCGGCCTGTCGAAAGAGGAGCGTGCATTGCTGAAGTTCCTCCGCGAAACGATCGCCGACCGGCGCCGGAAGCCTCGCGCGGCATAGCGCATCCACGCACACCTTCGAGTCGCGCTCCCCTACCGGCGAGGACATACGTGCGTGGGGGCGGGAAATCCTCCGTCTCGTAACCGTCCTCACGGATCGAGAGGCCGAGGGAGCGACATGAGATCGATCCGAATTTTCGTCAGCTACAGTCATCGCGATCCGTCCTATCTGGGCGACGACTCGTTGCTCGGGTTCCTGAAGGGACTCGAGCGCGAGGAGGATGTCGAGTTCTGGACAGATGAGGGAATCGAGGCCGGCACGCTGTGGAACGAGCAAATCCACGAGCAGTTGCGCACCTCGGACATCGCTCTGGTCCTGGTCAGCCAGAGCTTCCTCGACTCGCGTTATTGCAGCGACATCGAGGTCAGTGCCTTCCTCAAACGCTGCCGGGACGACGGAATGATCATCTTCCCCATCATCCTTTCGCCCTGCGAGTGGGAACGGCAGGAATGGATCGCCTCACGCCAGTTCCTTCCCGGAGGCACGGAGACGATCGAGGAGCACTACACCGAGGCCGGACCGCGCAAGCGTCTCTACCTGCGTATCCGGCAGGAGCTGCGTGCGTCGATCCAGCGGGCGCGCGAACGGCGCGCCAGCGAGAGCGCTCAGGGGACTGCGGCTCGCGTCGAGACGCACCTGGAGCGCACGCAGGTGACGGTACTGGCCTGCGAGCTCGTGCCGACCGAGCCGGATGGCGGCGCGATCGACCCGGGCGATCTGCCCGAGGTCGTGCACGAGCTCTCGGGGGAGTTTCAGCAGGTTTGCACGAACGTCTTCAGCCAGTTCGAAGGGCAGATCGTGCAGCCGGCCTCGGGCCGGGTAACCGTGCTCTTCGGCCATCCCATCGCACATGAGGACGACTCACGCCGTGCCGTGCGGGCGGCGCTGGCGTTGATCGAGACGCTTGACAAGCTGAGTGCGCGCATCGAGCGCGAGGTCGGTGTGCGCCTGGCCCTGCGCGCCGGCGTTCATACCGGAATGGTGGTCGCCGAGACTGGCGGCGAGGACGTGCTGGCTGCCATCGCGGAAAGCGACACGATCGTCACCGCGGAGCGCGTGCGCGAGCTCGCGGCGATCAACGCGGTCGTCGTCAGCGAAGCCACGCGCGAGCTGGTGGCCGACTATTTCGAGACCACGGAGACGGAGAGCGTCTCGGTCGGTTCGGCGCGCCAGATCTGGCGGGTCCATCGCGTCGTGCGCGACACCGGCTTCCAGAGCCGCGTCGAGGCGTCCGTCGCCACGCACCGGCTCTCGGAGCTCGTCGGGCGCGAACAGGAACTGCAGATCCTACTGGACCGTTGGAAAGAGGCACGCCTCGGAAACGGCCGGGTGGTCATGATGCGCGCCGAAGCGGGCGTCGGAAAGTCGAGACTGGTCGCCGAGCTGAAGTCGCGGACGGCGGCGGAGGAGCGCCACTGGATCGAGTGCCGCTGCTCGCCGTATCACGAGAACAGCGCGCTCTATCCGATCGTCGGCGTCGTCCAATTCTGGCTGGGAATCGATCCGAATGAGCCGGATGAGTC
Source organism: Thermoanaerobaculia bacterium (assembly GCA_035576505.1). Taxonomy (GTDB): domain Bacteria; phylum Acidobacteriota; class Thermoanaerobaculia; order Gp7-AA8; family Gp7-AA8; genus JADGNZ01. The sequence goes on from DATLWH010000572.1 coordinate 3,510, forward strand.
GAAGCTGGACAAACTGGAGTCGCACCTTGCGCGCTATGGCGGGAATCTCGAAGAAAGCGTGCCGCTGGTGGCCTCTCTCCTTTCGATTCCATTCGAGCGGCGATACAAGCTGCCCGCGCTCAACCCTCGCGAGCAGAAGGAACTGACGCTCGAGGTGCTGGCGCAGATCGTCATCGACCAGGCGCTGGAGAAGCCGGTGGCGTTCGTGGTGGAGGATCTGCACTGGGTCGATCCCTCGACGGTCGAGTTTCTCAACATCCTCGTCGAACAGGCCGCCACGTTCCCGATTCTGATCCTCTTCAGCTTCCGCCCCGAGCAGGACGCGCCGGCACAATGGTCGAACCTGCCGTACACCAGCCAGATCACCCTTGGCCGTCTCGACGCCGAGGCAGTTCGCCGGATGACGCTGGTCCTCGGCGGCGGAAAGTCGCTTCCGCCCGAGGTCTTTGACGAGATCTTTGCCAAGACGGAGGGCGTGCCGCTCTTCGTCGAAGACCTGACCAGGATGGTCATCGAATCCGGGATGATCGAAGAGCGGGACGGCAAATACGAGCTGGCGGGGCCGTTCCAGTCGTTAGCCATTCCGGCCACATTGCAGGAGACCCTGATGGCGCGCCTCGCGAAGCTGGCGACGGCCAAGCCGGTCGCCCAGGTGGGCGCCACGATCGGGCGCGAGTTTGTCTTCGAGATGCTGCGAGACGTTGGCGGCTTCGATGACAAGACGCTTCTGGAGGAGCTGAACAGGCTGGTCTCCGCCGGCCTGCTCTATCGCCGCGGACTGCTCAGCCGCGCCAAGTACATCTTCAAGCACGCCCTGGTGCAGGAGGCTTTGCAGCAGTCGCTGGTCAATAAGCAGCGCCGCCACTACCACAAGGTCATCGGCGAGATCTTGGAAGAGAAGTTCCCCGCGGTTGCCGAGGTTCAGCCGGAGCTGGTGGCGTATCACTACGCCGAGGGGGGTATGTACGCGAAGGCGGTCGCGTATTGGCAGCGTGCGGCGGAGCGCGCCCTCGCGCACTGCGCAAACCGCGAAGCGCTCAGCCACGCGCGTCACGCCATCGAGACGCTGCAGCGCCTGCCGGAGAACGAGGAGAGATATGAGTCCGAGCTGGCCTTGCGCGCAATCGAAGGGCCATCCCTTCTTGCGTTGAAGGGATGGGCGGCGCCGGAGCTGGGCGAGTGTTACCACCGCGCCCGCGAGGTCTGCCTCAAACTTCCTCGCACCCAGAAGCTCTTCACGGTGTTACGCGGGATCTGGAAGAACCAGATGGTCCCCGCGCATCTCCATCAGGCGCTTGCCATCGCCGAAGAGCTGCGGGCGATGGCCTCAGGCGACGAAGACCTTCTCCTGGAGGGGCACGGCGCGCTCTGCGACACCCTCTTCTGGCTGGGCCGCCCGACTGACTCGCGGGAGCAGGCCCGTCTCGGCTTCGAGCTGTACGACCTCGATCGCCATCACACGCCACATTCGGTGGCCTACGGCGAAGACCCGGCCACGATGTTCTACACCTACTCCGCGCTCAGCCTCGCGCTGATGGGGCAGCCGGGCCGTTCGCTGGAATTCACCCAGGGCGCCATCAACGCTCTCAACCGATTCTCGCATACGCACAGCCGCGCTTTCCTCCTCTGCGGCATCGCCTGGAACTACATTCAGTTGCGCAATGTCGATGCGGCCGGGCGTTATGCTCAGAAGCTCATCGACATTTCCGTCGAGAACCACTTCGACGCCTGGCGGCCAATCGGTGAGGCCATGAAAGGGTGGGCCATCGCGGCGTCCGGCAGCCTGGAGGAAGGGACCGCGCTGATGAAGGCCGGGCGCACGGCGTGGCACGCGACCGGTGCCGGGGTCAAGGCATGCTTCTACCCGGCCC
>DATLWH010000573.1:0-6441 GCA_035576505.1 Thermoanaerobaculia bacterium
GCCGCGGATCGCCTTTACCTTCGGCGCGCCGAGCAGGGACGTGACGATCGGGTAGGTAACCTGATCCTCGATGATGTCAGGGCTGCGGTCCCACTTCGAATAGATGATGACCTGCGTGTCGGAGAGGTCAGGCAGCGCGTCGACCGCGATCCGGTTCATCGACCAGAGGCCGGCCAAGACCAGCCCGGCCATGATGGTCAGGGTCATGAACTTGTTGGTGGCGCAGATGCGGATGAGTTTTTCGATCATGGTGCTGGGAAACCAGAAACCAGAAACCAGAAACCAGAAAGGCGATCTCTTCGTCCGGTAGAGAAATGGACGGTCACATCGGAAACCAGAAAGCAGAAACAAGAAAGGAAAAACGAGAAACCAGAAGGCCGGCTCTTCATCCAGTAGAGAAATGCTCTATCCCAGCGAAACAAACGGACGATTGGCAGGAGGAGAAGCCGATGGAGGATTTGAAGAACCGAACGCGGAATTACGCTCTGAGAATCATGAAGTTGTATGGAACGTTGCCCCGGCGCGGAGCGAGCCGTGTTCTTGGGGATCAGGTGCTCCGCAGCGGAACTTCCGTGGGTGCTCACTACCGCGAGGCGATTCGAAGCCGGTCGCCCGCTGAGTACGCGGCGAAAATGAACGCCGGACTGATGGAGCTCGAAGAAACGCTCTATTGGCTCGAACTGCTCGAATACTCGGGCATTGTTGCGGCGAAGAAGCTGACCGGCCTGACGGACGAGTCGAATCAGTTGACCGCAATCCTCGTCTCGTTGATCAAGAAGGCGAAACGCTGAGTTAAACCAGAAACCAGAAGTAAGACTAGAAACCAGAAACCAGAAACCAGAAGTAAGACTAGAAACCAGAGACCAGAAACCAGAAACGTGAACCCAGAAGTAGAACACCCGCAGCGGTTCCTCTTCTGGGTTTCTAGCTTCTTGTTTTACTTCTGGTTTCTGGTTTCTGGTTTCTAGTTTCCATTCTGGTTTCTGGTTTCTGGTTTCTAGTTTCATTTCAGTGCCGCCTTCAAACGCGACTCCGAATCGATCAGGAAGTTCGCTTGCGTCGCTACTTTCACGCCCGCCTCGAGACCGCTGCGGACTTCGTAGAACTGCTCCGACTTCGTTCCGACCTCGATTTCCCGCGGCTCGAACGTCCCGTCCTCTTTCACGACGAAGACGACGGAACGTGTGCCCGTCTGAAGGACCGCGGATTCCGGGACGACGACGACCTTTCGCTCCGGCTGCTGGATCACGACGTCGCCGAACATCTCGGGTTTGAGCGCGCCATCGGCGTTGTCGAACTCGCTGCGCACTTTGATCGTCCGGGTCAGCGGGTCGACGGTCGGGGCGATGAAGGTGACGCGGCCGGTCCAGGTGCGGCCCGGAACGTAGGAAAGGGTTGTCGTGGCCGTCGCGCCGAGGCGGATGAACTGCAGCTCCGATTCATAAACGTCCGCCTGAATCCACACGTGGTCGAGATTGGCGATATCGAAGAGCGGCTCGCCGGGCGTGACGCGCGCTCCCGCAACGGCCATCTTGTTCACGACGTAGCCGTTCGCCGGCGAGTAGATCGTGATCGACTTGCGCGCGGCGCCGGTACGCTCGAGCTCCCGGATCTCGGCCGGTGTGATGTCCCAAAGAAGCAGGCGCTGCCGTGCCGCCACGAGCAGCGAAGGCGACTGCTTCGCCGCGCGCATCGCCAGGAGGTATTCCTGCTGCGTGGAGAGGAGGTCGGGGCTGTAGACCGAGAAGAGCGGCTGTCCTTTCCGGATCTGCTGCCCGGTGACGTTGACATACAGCTTCTCGATGTAGCCGTCGAACTTCGTGGAGATCTTGTAGAGACGCGTCTCGTCGACGGCGACGCGTCCGACGGTGCGCACGGAACGCCCCATCGAGCGCATCTCGGTCATACCGGTCTGGACGCCGATGAGCTGCTGCCGCTCCGAGGTCAGCTTGACGTTCGCGTAGCCGCTGACGGCCGATGGAGTGGTACCGGCGCCATCGTCATACACTGGAACGAGATCCATCCCGTCCGGCGCTTTCCCCGGCTTGTCCGACTTGTAATTCGGATTCATCGCGTCGACCCAGAAGCGAACCTTCTTCTCGTGCACGGCGGCGGCGCTCGTAGCGGAAGGCTTCGTGTTCGTGCGAGCGAAAAGCACCACGCCCAGCGTGATGGAAAGCAGAAGGCAGAAAGCAGAAAGCAGAAGGATCAAGCCATTGCGCGCTCGCTCGCCCGGCTGCCGCGTGTCCACCTTCACCACTCCCGTTTCCTGCTCTCTCATCTCGTTGCGTTCTTCATTTCTCATTTCTGCCTTACGCTTTCTGCTTTTCATTCCGCCTCATCGATCGCCACGCGCCATTTCGCCGCCTCGGCAAGCCGGCCGAGGTAGCTGGCGCGATCGCTGTAGAGGACGTTGACCGCCTCGAAGACCGTGATGAACGGAACCTTGCCGGCCTGGTAGCTCGCCAGCGCCGATTCGTACGAGAGCTGGTCGAGCGGAACGATCTTGTCGCGGTACAGGGCAGCAACGTCGTTCGCCGTCTCCAGTTGCGCAATCCGTTCGCGGGTGCGGAGCTCCAGCTCCCGACTGATCACATCGCTCTGCGCCGTCTGCCCGGCCACGCGCGCCCGCGCCTCGGCGAGTTGGTTCTGCTGCCGCTTGTTGCTCCAGACCGGAAGGGAGATTCCCATTCCGACCTGCCACATCGGCCCCATCGCGAAATTGCCGCGGTACATCGAGCCGCCGCTCACCACGAAATCGGGCAGAAAGTTCTTCTTTGCGATCGCGACGCGCAGATTTCCCGTCTCGATGCCTTGCCGTGCCGCGGCTGCTTCAGGACTGCGGCCGAGTGCGCCGGCGATCCAGCCGTCGGCGGATGAGATCGCCGCGGCCGCGGGAAGATCGGCGGGGGTATCGAGCGCGGCATCCTGCGGGTGGCCGAGGAGACGGTTCAGCTCGGCAAGGCGGCTGGCGATGACGGCACGCTGCGTTGCCTTCAGCTCGTCGATGCGCGCCAGCTCGACTTGCGCACGCAGAACATCCTGCTGCACGGCCAGTCCCGCCGCGTAGCGGTCGCGCGTCGTCACCTCGATCTGGCGTGCCGTGTCGCGGCGCTCCTCGATGAGGCGGTCGAGGGCGCGGGCCAGGATGAGGTCGTACCACCCGTTGCGGATGCGCGCCTCGATCGTCAGCCCGGCCCGGCCCAGCGTTCCGCTCTCGATCTCGCGCGCTTCACTTTCCGCCGCTTTGCCGGCCAGCGCCAGCTTCCCCGGCCACGGCAGCGGCTGGCTCAGCATCAGGCCGATGAAGCTCCCTTCGGCCTTGCCGAGCGAAGGGGAGCGCCCGTCATTCTGATAGGTCGCCGACAGCGACGAATCGCCGAGCGTGCGTGCCGGCTCGATGCGCCTTACGGCTGCCTCCACCGCCGCATGGGCCACGGCCAGCTCCGGCGCGTTCCCGAGCGCGTTGCTGACGAGGGCGTCGAGCGCCGGATCGGGTGGCGTGGCACGGCCAGGTGCCGCGTTCTGGGCCAGCGCGCTGCCGGCCGCGACGAGCAGCCCACAGGCGATGACGGTGATGGAAAGCTTCATGGAACAGGGTCTCCTCGGATACACGTGGGGCGTCCTTGCGGACGCAGGCGCGGGGGGAGACCCGGATCAGATCAGGAAGACGGAGTTGAGGATGTGGAGGGAGCGGTCGAGGGGATGAGAGGCGTGCGTCACGAGCACCGCCGCGGGCGGATTCGGGGCGGAGGCGACCACAAACGCCGGCGCGGTCTCCGCCGCGTCCAGCGCGCGTTGCGGCGCAGCAGCCGGCGAAACCGCGACGGTATCGCTGGTTTCGCCTCGGCTGATCGCGCAGCAGGGATCCTGACTCGCCGCCGACGCCGCGGGCGGCGAGGCATGGTGGCAGCACGGCATCGAGCAGAGACTGAGCGCCGACCAGAGCGGCACGATCACAACCGCGGTGAGAAACAGGAGCAGCCCCGCGCTGCCTGAAAGGCGGCCGGCGAGACTCCTGCGTCGGGGCATGGTCGTGATCATTGCTGCCAGCACAACCACAATCTGCGCCCGCGGCACATTCCATTGCGTGAGAGGGAGCACACGAACGTATGACGACTGTCACATGAAGGGATGACAGCTCATCAACGCGCTCCGCGCCCTCGCTTTGCGTGGTCAGCCCTTGTGGTGCAGGATGTATTTGTCACCGTTGAGGGAAGGAATCCTCCTTCCGTGCTTTTGTTGGAGAGAGGACGCCGCCGATCATGAGACGCACCGCCATTGCCGCCGCTTGGATTGCCGGAGCGACTGTTCCGCTCCTTGTGGCGGTGGTGTTTCTCTTCGGTTGCTGCGTGCTGCCGTTTCACGCCTACATCCACAAAGCGATGCCTCTTTGCGCGATGGCGGTGAGCTTCCTCAGCGGCGAGCAGGCGGACCATCATCACGGCGGCGCGCCGCAGCCGCTTCCGGCGCGAGAGAAGCAGGAGCCGGTCAAGCGCGTGGCCACCGATCTTCCGCGCACGTTCCATCGTTCTCACACATCCGCGGTGTCTCGCACGCCAACGGCCGTCGACGCCGACTCGTACCGCAGCTTCATCACCCTGGGCGCGCTCCGCTGCGATCAGGATGTCGGGTTGCACCTGCTGGTGGCCATCCTCCTCATCTGATCCGTTTCCCGGCGCACTTCTTCCCTGGAAGTGACGCGCCTGACGCCCGCGCTTGGCCGCGGCATTCAGGCCGTCCGGAGACGGAGACGTGAGACATGAAGGTTCCCGTTCGCACCCTTGCGTGCGCGGTGTTGGCGGCAGCGGCGATGATGATCCTCATCCGCTGCGGCGGCAGACAGACGATGGCCTCCAGGAGCGCTGCCGCGTACGACGAGGCGAAGAGAAAGGGCATCCCCGTCGAGGCCGGTGAGCACGGAGGGCGCTCCGTGGAAGGCGCCGGCCAGCCGGCCGCAGGCCAGGCCTCGATGCCAGGCATGGTTCAACCAGCCATGCCCGGTATGCAGCACGGTACCGCGGGGGTGACGCGCGACGTGGCCGGGATGAGTCACTCCGCGATGGGGGAGATGGACCACGCGAAGATGCCCGCCATGCAGCAGAAGACCGCGGCGATGAGCCACGGCATGGCTGGCATGAAGCACTCCACGATGACGACGATGCCGGCGATGCAGCACAGCCCGCCCGCCGGTGGCATGCCCGAGATGCCGGGGATGACCCACTCCGTGACGGCGGGAATGGATCACGCCGCGAGGCCCGGCATGCAGCATGGTGCGACAGCCGCACCAGCGATGGAGATCAATCCTACGGCGACCAACGCTGCGATCGCGCAGACACAACCCGCGGCCACGCTTCGCGCCGACGCGTTCGATGCCCCCGCGGCGTCGTCCGTCGACGAGGCGGCAAAGTCCTCATCGTCGGAGCACGAACAGCACGCGCCACGGCCACCGTCAGAGCATCACGAACATCGAAATGGGGAGGCGTCATGAAACGACATCTGATGACACTCGCCATCCTCTTCACCTCGGCGTGCGCCTCCGTTCCGCATGACGCAGGCAGGAGTGACGTGCGGCAGGCGGTCTCCGAACGGACGGGCCAGACGGTGGAGTGGGCGGCCGGACCGTCAGCCGCCGATGACCCGCGCGTCCGTGCGCTGCTGCAGGACGAGTTGACGGCCGACAACGCCGTGGCCGTGGCCATGGCCAACAACCCGCGGCTGCAGGCCACGCTCGCCGAGCTCGGGATCGCCCGCGCCGATCTCGTGGCCGCCAGCCTCGTTCGTAACCCGCTGTTCGAGGCGGAGATCCGCTTTCGCGCCGATTCGGTTCGCCCGTTTGAGTTGCGGCTCGCCCAGACGCTCGTCGACCTCATCCAACTGCCGCGGCGGCGCGCGCTCGGCCGGGCGGCCTTCGATGCCGCGACGCTTCGTGTCACAAGCGAGGTGGTCCGCTTCGCCGCCGATGTGCGCGCGCGGCACGCCGAGCTCCTGGCCGCATCGCAGCGCGTGGCCCAGAGCCGCACGAATCTCGAGGCGGCGAAGACCTCGGCCGAGATCGCGCAGCGCCAGCACGACGCGCAGAACATCACCGACCTCGATCTCGAGATCCAGCAGGAGCAGTATGAAGAGGCCAAGCTCGAGGTGGCGCGCCAGGAGCAGCGCCTTCTCCTGGCGCGCGAGGCGCTCATTCGCGCCATGGGGCTGCGCGACGCTTCCATCGAGTGGCGTCTGCCGCCGGCCTTTCCGCCGCTACCGTCCTCCGAGCCCGATCAGCAGCAACTCGAACAGCTCGCCGCGGCGCGCCGCCTCGACATTGAGATGGCGCGCCGAAATGTCGACATGGCTCGGCAGCAGGTTCCGCTGGCGCGGCTGGCCGCGCTCGGCGACATCACGGCCGACGCCCACTACCAGCGCGACGCGGAAGGGGCGAAGACGTTCGGT
>DATLWH010000574.1:0-3025 GCA_035576505.1 Thermoanaerobaculia bacterium
GGCTGGGGGGCGGAGGTGATTCCGGGTGAGCGGACGTAGGTCGGACTCTCAGTCCGACCCCCCACCCGGTCGGACTGGAGAGTCCGACCTCCGTCATGTACTACTGCTTTTGCAGCAACCGCGTCGCCATCTCGGCCGCTCCCATCAGCCCCACCTTCGGGTTTGTGATGAGGTTCACCGGAATCGCGGTGAGGATGTGCTGGAAGCGCCCTTTCCGGAGGAAGGCCTCCATGAAGCGGCCGTCGGTGAAGCGGTCGATGTTCTTCGCGGCGACGCCGCCGGCGAGGTAGACGCCGCCGCGGGCCAGGAGCCGCAGCGCCATGTTGCCCGCCTCGGCGCCGTAGAGGTCGACGAAGATCGCGAACGTCTTCGCCGCAACGGGATCGCCGATCGCAAGTGCCTTGGCGATCTCCATCGGCAGGTTCTCGTCGTACTCCCGCTCCTGGCCCGTCAGGAAGTTGTGGATGTTGACCAGCCCCCTGCCGGAGAGGAGCCGCTCCCAACTGACGTGCCCGAATTTCGAACGCAGCGCCAGGAAGAGTCGCGTCTGTTCTTCATCCTGCGGCGCGAAGTCGGCATGGCCTCCCTCGGAGGGGATCACGTCCCACTTCACACCGTCGTGGACGAGATTCGCCTCGCCGAGGCCCGTGCCGGCGCCGAGGATCGCAATCGGCGCGAACGCCACGCGCGTGCCGGCGTTGAGGATGAGGAAATCGGCCGGCGCAAGAATCGGCACGCCGAGAGCCACGGCGTAGAAATCGTTGATGAGGGAGACACGTCCGATGGAGAACTGCTTTGCCAAGGCCTGCCCGTCCATCTTCCACGTCAGGTTCGTGACCTCGGCGTGATCGGCGAAAACTGGACCGGCCACGGCGAAGCAGGCGGCGTCGATCGGTCCGGCCACGTGCTCCGTCACGAATGCGCGAAGCATCTCGTCGAACGTCGCGTACGCCGCGCTCTCATAACGTTGCTCCGCGAGCACGGTGCGGCCTGTCTGCGAAGCATCAACGAACTGCAGGAGAACTTTTGTGCCGCCGATATCCCCAGCCACGATCTTCATCGGGGGGTAGTTTAGAGTGGATCGGCGAGTAGTGGATTAGTAGATTGGGTGGATTGGGGTGGATTCGTCGATCCAGGAGAAGAGCCTCCGTGATCGACTGATCCGCGACTCTACTGATCCACTAATCGACTGATCTGCTAATCCACTTTTGACCGATCCGCGATCACACCACCTCGTCCGCCGATGTGCCGTAGATCGCCGGCAGCGGCACGTCGAGCATACGGAGGTAGACCGAGAGCTGGCCCCGATGGTGATAGGTGTGATTCATCAGGATCTGACGGATAAAGATGATCTTGCGCGTCTGGTTCACGAGGTCTCCGTTGCGCGAGATCACGAACGGCGCTTTCAAGGCGTCGTCGTCCATCGACCCGATCAACGCGGAGACCGCGTCGAGGTTGCGCCGGAACGTGTTGATGAACTCAGGGTTCTCCGGCATCTCCGGCGGCCCGGCGTTGGCAATGTCGAACCGCCCTTCGTTGATCAACCCGACCGCGAGCGAAGGCATCACCACCAGGTGCCAGGCCAGCCGGCCGAGCGTTAGCGATTTCGGGTGAGGCGTCCATGCCAGCTTGTCCATCGGCACCCGCCCGAGCATCCGTAGCGTCGACTTCCCTTCCTGTTCCAGTTCCGCGGTCATTGCATTTGCGAGCGGCATTCACAATCCCCCATCGTTCCCATCATTCTGGCCCAGCCGGAACGTCGCCCGGCGGAAATCCGAAGCTGATACGGATGGCGGCGTACTCCGGATGCACGGAGCCGTTCCGTTGCCGGATGATCAGCGGCGGCTCGATCCATGCCTCCCGTCCGGGCGGGAGGTCGGCGGCGCGCATGGCGGCGAAGAGCGAGATCATCGGTGGCTCGCCCTCTTTGAAGACGACGTCGCGGCTGCGCAGCAGCACGAGCTCATGCATCCGCAGAGACTCCTCGGCACGTTCGCGCTGCAGGTGCGGGAAGACGAATACGAACATGCCTCCCGGCGCCAGGATGCGTGAGGCCGCGGCGGCATAGTCGGCCACCGTGCCGCGGATCTCGATGCGCGCCGGAATGGCCTGCGGATGCGCCGCTTCGGTGGCGCTGCTCGAGGGCCAGTACGGCGGCGAGCCGGTGACGAGATCGAAGGGGGGTTCGTCCGCGAGAATCGACGCATCGCGAAGGTCGCCTTCGTACACCGTGAAGCGCGTCTCCAGGCCGTTGTAGCGGATGCTCTTCCGCGCCAGGCGGGCTGACATCGCCTGAGCCTCCACCGTGCAGAAGCGCGCGCCGGGCAGACGCCAGGCGGCGATGAGGGCCACCGAGCCGATGCCGGAGCCGAGGTCGGCGGCGCGGCCGACACGGGGAGCCCACTGGGTGGCGTACCATGCCGTCAGCACGTCGTCGGTCGAATAGCGGTGGCCGCGCTCGTATTGGAAGATGCGGAAATGACCGCAGAGGTAGTCGAGTGTCTCGCCTGCCTCCGGCTCCTCCCCCCGAGGAGGAACAGGGCCGGGGCGGCGCCAGCCTCTATAATCCAGATCGTCGTCGCGTTCCAAAGGAAACCCTCTCCGCGCCAACACGTATCACAGAACCATCGATCCGCGCGTCCCGGGAAATGTCTGCCCGCGGCATGCGCGGAGAACCTCAAACCACTGGAGGCATCACTTGAAGGGAGCAGTTCGAAGACTGTCCACATCGTTCTTCCTGCTTCTGACGATCACAGCCACCCTGCACGCGCAGGATCTGGCATCGGCCGAGAAACGCACGACCGTGCGCACGCTCGACAACGGCCTGACCGTGATCGTCATGGAGCGCCCCGAAGCGCCTGTCTTTTCGTTCACCACGATCGTGAATACAGGGTCGGCGCAAGAAATTCCGGGGATCACCGGCCTCGCGCACATGTTCGAGCACATGGCGTTCAAAGGCACCGACAAGGTCGGCACGTCGAACTTCGCGGCGGAGTCGACCGCGCTGGCAAAGGTCGAAGAGGCA
>DATLWH010000575.1:0-3030 GCA_035576505.1 Thermoanaerobaculia bacterium
AGGCGCGCCCGCGGCCGTCGGGGGGATGGCCACCGCGGTGCTCCATCCATTGCTGCAGAGCAACACGTCGGACTTTAGCCGGGAGTGCTACAGCTCGACCTTCTACGGGGATGAGCTTTTCGTGAAGGATCGGGTTCTTACTCCGGCCGCTTATCTGGAGATGGCGCGCGCTGCGGTGGCGAAAGCGGCGCTGTCTGGCCAAGAGAGTTCCCTGGAGTTGTGCGATGTAGTCTGGGCTCAACCGTTCGGCGTCGAATCCGGGGCAATCACGATCGCTTTGTTCAGGGACGGCGACGAGCGGATTGACTGGGAAATCTACAGTGAGGACGGGGACGAGGAGATCGTCCATTGCCAAGGCTGTGCTATCCCGAGTCATCAGCCGGAGCATGGCACACTCGATCTCGATCAGATCGGGCAACGGCTGGGGAAGGGCCAGTCATTGACCCGCCTCCGCCTGCCGACGACCGAGGAGGACACGGCTGGAAAATACGTCCTTCATCCCACATTGTTTGACGGCGCACTACAGGTTGCGCTGGGACTAGTCGGTGAGCATGAAGGCCGATTGCCCGCTGCGCTGGAATCGTTGCGCATCGTGTCACCGTGCACTTCAGAGATGGTGGCGTGGGTGCGTAACGAGCCGGGCAGCCAGGCCGTGGATATCGATCTGTGCGACGAGCGCGGGAAGGTCTCTGCGCAGTTGCGAGGCCTGAGATGGCAGCAGACTCCACTGGAGAGCGCGAAACCGGTTGCTGCGCCGCCGCCCGTGCGCCGAGAGATCGTATTCACTCCGCAAGGGTATGCGATACCGGTGTCCGTCGCTCCGAAAAAAGCGGCGGCTATTTCTTTGACTGCACTCGGCGCGGGCATCTTGTCGGCGCCCGGAGCATCTGCCGGACTCACAAGGATTGCGCTCTCGAATACCGGACTCGGTACGCCTGAACAGAGTAGCGCGTCACCTGCCGTCTCTCCCATTAGGTTATTTGACTGCGGCGACGGAATATTCTCTATCGAGATAGCCGTCTCGCAGACCGAGAACATCATCAACCACTTGCGTCAGGCGCTCGACAGGGTGCAGCAGGAGGAGGTGCTCTGTGTGCTGATGCTCAACGGCCTCGAGCGCTGTTTCTTGGGCGGTGGACGAGAGGAATACAACGAGGCGGTCCTGCTAAAGTTATATCAGGCCATTGTGTCGTTTCCGTACCCTGTGATCGCCGCCGTGCAGGGCGATGCCACCGGCGCGGGATTCATGGCCGCTGCGTTGTGTGACTTCATCGTGTGCAACGAAGATGCGAACTACAGCTATACGGACGCAGAATCGAGGTTTTATCCCACGGCTCCCGAAACAATTCTGCTCAGCGAACGCTTCGGCCACCTCCAGGCCGAGGATTTTCTGTACCTCTCGCCGGCTTCGGTCGGCAGGAAACTTCGAGCGAAGGGATGGACGTGTCCGATTCTGCCGGGAAGGCAAGTCGAGCCGCGTGCACTCGAGCTGGCATCGACACTGGCGACGAAACCGCAGTCTGCGCTCCGTCTGCTGAAACGGCATCTGAATCGTCGGCTGACCGGTTTGGTGGACGCACTGACGCCCGTCGAGGCCGAAGCGCGCGCGATGGAGGAACTGTCCGAGACAGTTGCGGTGATCACGTACGGGAGGGCCGGGGTTAAAGACCTCGTCGCGGATCTTTCCCGATACAGAGTCATAGTGCTTGTCAGCGAGGACTCCGACGTTCCCGACGATGTGGCGGTGGGCCTTCAGCGCCTGATTATCGAGTCGAAGATCCCGATCGTTGCCGCGCTGCCGGGGAATGCGAAAGGAAACATCTGGCTCATTAGCCAGTTCTGCGATGCGTGCGTGTACAGCCGCACGGGCAGTTATACCGCCGATATCAGCCCCGACCTCGCTCGAGCAGCCGTCGCGATATTTACGTATCGATTCGGCAACGATGCAGGCAAAGAAGTCCTGCTCAGCGGGGCGGACTACCTGGGCGTTGATCTCCAACAACGCGTGGGCACGTTGATCGTAGCGGAGCATGAAGATGTTCTGCCAATGGCCCTCAGAGTGGCCGAGTCCTGGGCCGGGTTGCCGCGGCCCACGTTGGCTGCCTGGAAGAAACAGACCGCGACGGTCCTCGGGGAGAAGATTCTCGGCCTGCCAGTCGGATTGGAGCAGCAAGACGACACACCCGACGGGCTGCCTGCGGCGCCAGCGTCGATCCCACTCCGGTCGACCGTCGTAACAGTCACAGCTCATCCGGAAGGCATTGTGGTTGTCAAAATGGAAGACCGCGCGGCACGAAACACGTTCTCAGACGCGATCATCGAAGGGGTCTCGGAAGCGTTTGCCCATATTGAACAGACGCCGGCATATAAAGTCGTGGTTCTCACCGGATACGACAGCTATTTTGCGGCCGGCGGAACCAGAGAAGGTTTAGTGGCCATTCAGCAAGGGAAGGCCAAGTTCACAGACGTCAAGATCTTCCAATTGCCGCTGGATTGCAAGCTGCCGGTGATTGCGGCAATGCAGGGTCACGGCATCGGCGCAGGATGGACCATGGGCATGTTCGCCGATCTCGTTCTGATGAGCGAGGAAAGCCGATATGTCAGTCCGTACATGAGCTACGGATTTACGCCTGGCGCCGGCGCGACATGGATTCTCGCGGACAAGATGGGGCCCGACCTGGCCAGAGAGAGCCTCTTCTCCGGCCGTTACTACACCGGCAGTGAATTGAAAGAGAGAGGGCTGAGGCTGCGCATTTTGCCGCGGTCTGAGGTGTTCCCGGCGGCGATGGCATTGGCCGGACGAATGGTGCGGGTGTCGCGCAGCCGTTTGATTAGCCTCAAGCACCAGTTGACTCAGTATGCGCTGGAGGCGGTGGAAGAGACGTATCGCCTAGAATTAGACATGCACGAAAGAACCTTTGTGGGCCAGCCGGACACATTGTCGCGAATTCGGAGCAACTTCGACAACGCGATCGAACCGCCTCTCGTCAAGGCGCCCACTGTCCTTGAAGTCCCGAGAGCGCGCAGGAC
>DATLWH010000576.1:0-10144 GCA_035576505.1 Thermoanaerobaculia bacterium
CGAACGCAGCGAGGAGGTCATTCAGAACCTGCATGGCGGCAGTGTGGCCATCACGCGCGGCGCCTACGCCGCCATTGGCGGATTCGATGAAGACTTCGTCGGTTGGGGCGGCGAAGACAACGATTTCTGGGAGCGCGCGGAGACACTTCGCGCGACGCGCTTCGGGTACCTCCCCATCGTCCACCTCTGGCATGCGCCGCAACCCGAGAAGCTGCAGGCTGCCGATGCTCCGGGGGTGCAGCGCTATGTCGAGTTGGCGCGCGTGCCCGTCCAAGAGCGGATCGCCCGCCTCAAGGCGCACTCCTCGCGGCGATGACGTCGCCCATGCGCAAGACGGTCTTCGCGCCGCTGCTGTCGAATGGAGGGATGCGCTGGATGTACCAACCGGGCCGCGTCACCGTCCTTTCCGTCCCGCTGCGGATGTCGGCGGCGACCGCGGGACACTCATACCGCAGCGATGCCGCGAACGAAGGATCGGCATAGATCGCTTCTCCGGACGTGTGCGAATGGGCGATCATGACGAACATCGGCCTCAGATCGTCGACGTGCATGTACGTCTCGTTGTACGGATCGCGCGCCACGCCGTTCAGGACGAACGGTGCAAGGAGCAGGAGCAGCACCGGCACGCGCCGGGTGATACTCGCGATCGAGTCGGCCACCAGAAGATAGAGCGCCGGAAGACAGAAAATCATCAGCCGTACTTCACCGTAGGGATAGAGGTGGATCGTGCTGGCGGCGGCGACGCTGAGAGGTGGCACGAGGGCCAGTAACGCGATGACGATGTTCCGCTCGCGGAAAAGCCAGGCGACCATCAGCAGCAATACCGCCAGCCACCAGAAGCGGACGAGGTTCATGGCCTGTCCGCACCAATGCGTCGTCCCGGCGATGAAGGACGCCGGTGACGTAATCCAGCGCCCGTTCGCGGCGAAATACGCGTTCATATCGCCGTGCAGGCGGATGCTCTCCGGTCCCGGCGCAAGCCAGCGGACATAGGCCAAGCCGAAGAGCGCGAAGAGGAGCCCGAATCCCATCAGCATGTGAGGCCTGCGAACGCAGAGAATGGCCATTGGCACCAGCACGAATACGGGAGAGTAGAGCGTCATCACGGCGATCGCCCCAGCCGCGAAGAACGCCACGGTGGCGAGGCGAGAGTCGTTCCGCCGGGTGTGCAGAAAGAGCACGATGAGGACTGTGACCGCGAATGCTTCGATCGTGTACTGCTTCAACCGCGCCGAGTAGAAGAGCAGTGGGCTCGAAAACGCCAGCAGCACCGACCATGCGAAGCGGGAGACACGCGGCAAGGGCGCCAGGAACGGTACGGCGCACAGCGCGACGCCGAAGATGGCGGCAGGCTCACGCAGCGCGGCATTGGAGACGCCTCGCAGCGCGCTCCAGCCGCGGCAGATCGCGTAGAAAAGCGGCGGTGTGCTGTACGAGTGGGCATGCCACCCTCCCTGCCGCACCAGCTCCGCCACCCATACCTCGTCTTCGAAAAGGGTCGTGCCGAGGACGCGGAAACGGATCGCCGCCGCGACGGCCACCAGCACACCAGCGGCGATGGCATACCAGAGGTCGGCGTCGTCTCGCTCGTTCGTGATCACGTTTCACCGAAGGTGCTGTCGGGCCGGCGCCAGTCTACAGCGAGATCAGCAACGGCCTTTCGCGCGACGTATTGTCCTGGAAGAGCACGTATCCTATCCCGCGATGCGCGTTCTCATCCTGGGCGCCGGCGGAATGCTCGGCCACAAGGTGTGGCAGATCTTTCGCGATCGCTTCGACTGCCGCGCGGCCGTGCGGGTGCGCCTGCCGTTGCCACTGTTTGACGATGAGCGGGTCGTCGACGGTTTCGACGCTGCCGATTTCGAAGGGGTGAGGCGGATGATCGGGACGGTCAGGCCGGACGTCATCGTCAATTGCATCGGCGTCGTCAAGCAGCTCGCCGCGGCGCACGATCCGATCGCGTCGATCACGCTGAACTCGCTCTTCCCGCACATCGTCTCCCGCGCCTCGGCTGAGACCGGAGCGCGGATGATTCACATCTCAACAGATTGTGTGTTCGCAGGCACGCGTGGCCACTACGTCGAGGCGGACATCCCCGACGCGGCTGATCTCTACGGCCGTTCGAAACTCCTCGGCGAAGTGGTCGAGAGTGAACAAGGAGGGCTGCCGCCGCTGACGATCCGGACATCGATCATCGGCAGGGAGCTGCGCACGGCGAATGGTCTCGTTGAATGGTTCCTGGCCAATCGCGGCGGCTCGGTAGGAGGATTCACCCGGGCGGTCTTTTCCGGCGTCACGACGGCCGTGCTGGCGGAAACGTTGGCGACGATCCTCGAGCAGCATCCCACCCTCCACGGGCTGTATCACGTGGCGGCCGCCCCCATCACCAAGTACGATCTCCTGATGATGCTGAACGAAGCCCTCGGCGCCGGAGTCATGATTACGCCAGACGACCGCGTCGTCATCGACCGAAGTCTCGATGCCGCGCGGTTTCAATCGGCGACCGGTCTTGCCGCGCCGGCCTGGCAGGAGATGATTGCCGCGCTTGCCGCGGAGTCGCCGCGGTACGAGCGCTGGAGAACGGAATGATCCTCGACGGGAAACGGGTGCTCGTCACCGGCGGCACCGGCTCACTTGGCGCAACCGTGGTGCGTTCTCTTCTGCGCGGCGACGTCGGGCGGCCGGCGCGCATCACCGTATTCTCGCGCGACGAGGCCAAGCAGAACGACATGCGGTTGTCGTTCCTCAAGACGCCTGTGGCGACCGATGAAGTGATCTACGCGAACTCGCAACAACTCCTGCGTTTTCGCATCGGCGACGTTCGCGACTACGCCGCCATCCGCGCCGCCATCGAACAGGCCGACGTCGTGATCAACGCGGCCGCGCTCAAGCAGGTGCCGTCGTGCGAGTACTTTCCCATCGAAGCGGTGCAGACGAACATCCTCGGCGCCGGCAACATCGTCCGGGCCATCCGCGAGAGCGGCGCGCGGGTCGAGACCGTCGTCGGCATCTCCACCGACAAGGCGTGCAAGCCGGTGAACGTGATGGGAATGACCAAAGCGCTGATGGAACGGATTTTCGCCGAAGCCAATCTCGAGTGTCCGGCCACACGCTTCGTCTGTGTCCGCTACGGCAACGTGATCGCCTCGCGCGGCTCGGTCGTGCCGCTCTTCCTCGATCAGATCGCCCACGGCGGTCCGGTGACGATCACCACCGGGGAGATGACGCGCTTCCTGCTCTCGCTCGACCGCGCCGTCGAGACGGTCTTCGCAGCCATCGACAGCGCGCGCGGGGGCGAGACGTATGTGCCCCGCGTTGCCGCCGCGCGCATCGTCGATGTGGCGGCGACGCTCATCGACGGCCGCGACATCCGCGTCACTGTCACCGGCGTCCGCCCCGGCGAGAAAACGCACGAGATCATGGTCTCGGAGGAGGAGTGCCACCGCACGATCGCACGCGGCGAGTACTACGTCATCCTTCCCATGCTGCCGGAGCTTCGCGATCAGGAGCCGTTCTCCCCCGCGCTGACGCGGGAGTATTCGTCGTCCGAGATCAACCTCGAGGGCGCGGCGCTCCGCGAAGCGCTGGCGCCGTTCATGACCGCGGAGCGGACGCGATGAAGATCGTCACCTGGCTGGGGACGCGTCCGGAGATCATCCGCCTGAGCCGCGTCATCCCGCTGCTCGACAGCCATTCCGAGCATACCGTCGTTCACACCGGCCAGAATTACGACGAGAACCTGAGTGACGTCTTTTTCCGCGAGATGGAGGTTCGCCAGCCGGATGTCCACCTTGGCATCGAGGCCAGCTCCTTCGGCGCGCAGGCGGGCCAGGTAATCGAGAAGTCGTTCGACTTCTTCTCCCGCGAGCGTCCCGACCGCGTCGTGATTCTCGGCGATACGAACAGCGGTCTGGCCGCGGTGAGCGCGGCGCGGCTCGGCATCCCGGTCTTTCACATGGAGGCGGGCAACCGCTGCTTCGACGACCGCGTCCCCGAGGAGATCAACCGGCGCATCATCGACAACTGCAGCGACGTACTCATGCCGTACACCCACCGCAGCAAGGAGAACCTGCTGCGCGAGGGCTTCGAGCGCCAGCACATCGCCGTCACCGGGAATCCGATCTTCGAGGTGCTGCAGTTTTATCGCCCGCGGATCGACGCATCCGATGTGATGGCCAGGCTGTCGCTCGCGCCGAAGGGCTTCTTCCTGGCCACGCTGCACCGCGCGGAGAACGTCGACGGCGAGGAGCGCCTGCGAGGATTCGTGAATGCGCTCGACCGCGTGGCCGCGATTCACGGGCTGCCGATGCTGATCAGCCTCCATCCGCGAACACTCGACCGGCTGGGGCACTTCGGCATCGAGCTCGGCGCGCACATCCGCGTCATGAGACCACTCGGCTTCTTCGACTTCGTGCGCCTCGAGACCGAGGCGGCCTGCGTGCTGAGCGACAGCGGAACGGTGCAGGAGGAGTGTTGTATCCTCGGCATCCCCAACGTGACCCTGCGCGACGTCACCGAGCGCGCCGAGACGATCGAGTGCGGCAGCAACATCCTGACCGGCGGTGATGGTGCGGCCATCGAACGGGGAGTCTCCATCGCGCTGGCAAAATCGCCGTGGACGCCGCCGGCCGAGTATCTCGTGCCGAACGTGTCGCAGACCGTGGCGAAGATCGTGATGGGCTACTCGATCTGATCGTGCACTGAGCGTTCGTCGATGCCACGCGTCTCTATCGTCATCCCCGTCTACAACGGCGCGAACTTCATGCGCGAGGCCATCGATACTGCGCTGGCCCAGACCAGCGGCGAAGTTGAAGTCATCGTCGTCAACGACGGCTCGCGCGACGGCGGGGCCACCGCGGAGATCGCGCGGTCGTACGGCGGCCGCATCCGCTACATCGAAAAAGAGAACGGCGGTGTCTCCTCGGCGCTCAACCGCGGCATCGCCGCAATGCGCGGCCACTGGTTCTGCTGGCTCAGTCACGACGACCGCTATCTGCCGGAGAAGGTGGCCAGGCAACTGGCCTTTCTCGATCGAAACCCCGATGCTCGCGTCGTCGGCTGCAATTTCGAGCTGATCGACGACCAGGGGAACGTGACCGGCGAGTTCCGCGAGAACCTCAGCGTGGTCCGCACCGGCCGCGAGGTGATGAGCTCCTGGATCTACGGATGCGGACTGATGATTCACAGCTCGCTGCTGGAGGGGAACGCGCCGTTCAACGAATCGAACCGCACCACCCAGGATCTGGAGATGTGGCTGCGCGTTGTCGAGCGCGTCCCCATCCACCTCATGCCGGAGGTCTTGGCGCAATTTCGCGTCCATCCCGAGGCGGGGAGCAGAACGGAGTCGCGCTACCAGCAGGATAAGGACGATCTCTTCGCCCGCATCCTGGAGCGATACGACGTCCCGTTCTTCGATCCCGGCGCCAGAACCGTACCAGAGCGTGCCGCGACGTACTGGTTTCTGGCAATCAACGCCATGAGACGTGAGGCATGGGGCGGAGCCCGCCTGGCGGTCGATCGCGCCTGGCGCGAATGGCCCTCGATCCGCAATCCCGCCTTCAAAGCGCGCCTCGTCGGATCGCGGATGATGATGCGATTGTGGTGGCTGCGCGGCTACCTCGAGGGAAGGCTGCGCGCGGCCGCCCACCGCATTCTGCCGAAGTGGCTGGTGGCCCGGTTACGACGCGCTCGATGACGTGAAGAAGAACGCATCTGCGGATGAGCCTTCGGATCACTTCCGTGGCGGAATGTCCGTCCCGGCGTCGGTCAACGCCCACTGCAACAGGGGCGCGATCTTCCCCCCCCGTTGATCGCGCGCGGCCAGACTCCCTTCTTCGGTCACGGAAAACGCGAGGACATTCTCCCGAGGGATGTCATAGGCGCCGTAGGGTTCCGTGATCGTGACGAAGTAGCGGCCGGGCATCAGGAAATCGGCGGGGATCCGGCAGCGGAACTGCTGGCGTCCGCGCTTCCATTCGTGATTCAACTGGCCCGTCGGGTCGGCGCTCGTCGATGTCAGCAGCAGATCGCCGGCGTCGGTCAGCAGGCGCATCTCGATTCGTCCCGGCGGGAACTTGTCGTGAATCGAAAAATCGAACACGACGTCGATCGGCGCGTTCGCCGCGAAGCCTTCGCCGGGGCCGGATGGGTCGCCCGACTCCACCGAAACGGAGTGATACTCGAACGCGCTGAGGATGCCGTGGCGCGGCGTCCAGACAAAGTCGTTCTCGACGCCCTCGGACAAATACTGCCGGATGATGGCCTGTGCGTCGCCGGCCGCCTTGACCCTGCCGTCGCTGAGCCAGATCACGCGTTGACAGAGCGCTGACACCGTGGACATGTTGTGGCTGACCACGATGACCGTGCGTCCCTCGGAGCGGATGTCGCGCATTTTGCCGAGGCACTTCTGCTGGAACGCCGAGTCGCCGACGGCGAGCACTTCATCGACGATGAGGATGTCGGGCTCGAGATGCGCGGCCACGGCAAAGGCCAGACGCACGTACATGCCGGAGGAGTAACGCTTGACCGGAGTGTCGAGGAACTTCGCGATCTCGGCGAAGTCGACGATCTCGTCGAACTTGCGGCGGATCTCGCGACGCGACATGCCGAGGATCGCCCCGTTCAGGTAAACATTCTCGCGGCCGCTCAACTCCGGATGGAAGCCGATGCCCACTTCGAGGAGGCTGGAAACCTTGCCATGCAGATCGATGCGGCCCTCCGCCGGCTCCGTGATACGGCTGAGGATCTTCAGCAGCGTCGATTTCCCGGCGCCGTTCTTGCCGATCAGGCCAACGACCTCGGCCGAACCAACGGTGAAGGAGACATCTTTCAGCGCCCAGAACTGTTCGGCGGCGCGCGGACGGGCCGCAAACGGCGCCTTGAAGGCCTGCACGATCCGTTCGCGCATGAGGTTGTACGCCGTGGTCTGCTCGCCCAGGCGGTATGTCTTGCCGACTCCTTCGGCGATGATGACGTCGCTCATCACATCACGTCCGCGAAGACGCGCTCCGTCTGTTTGAAGTAATAAACGCCCGTGACCACCAGTACGACCGACATCACCGTCCCGGCAATGATGCTGGGCAGGTAGAGCCGCGTCGTCCCGAGCAGCGACCAGCGAAAGCCGTCGATTACAGCCACCATCGGATTCAGAGAATAGAGGAACCGCCATTTGGCGGGCACGATACTGCTGCTGAAAGCCACCGGCGAGACGAACATTCCGAACTGGGTGACGAAGGGGATGAGGTGGCGCATGTCGCGATACTTCACATACAGCGAAGCGGTCCACAAGCCGAGCCCGATCGTGAAGACGAGGCAGAGCGCGAAGAAGAGCGGCAGCGCCAGCATGCGTAGAGTTGGTGTCATGCGGTAGCCGATCATCATGAAGATCAGGATGACGAACGAGACGAGAAAGTCGACGATGCCGACGGCGATCGATGCCAGAGGGAGAATCAGGCGCGGGAAGTAGATCTTCGTGATCATGTAGCCGTTCCCTACGACGGCGTTCGCGGCATCGGCGAAGGCAGTGGAGAAGAATTGCCACGGCAGCAGCGCCGTAAACGTGAGCACGGCGTATGGCACGTGATCGGACGGCAGCTTGGCGATCCGCCCGAAGACGACGGTGAAAATGACCATCGTCAGAAACGGGCGAATGAAGGCCCATAGGACGCCGATGGAGGTCTGCTTGTACCGGACCGTGATGTCGCGCCAGGCCAGGAATCCGAGCAGCTCGCGCGCCTGCCAGACTTCGGCGAGATTGAGCTGTGCGAGGCCGTGGCGGGGCTTGATGATCGTGTGCAACGGATTGGTAGTCTATCTCCGGGAAGAGTGGGCTGGCGTCGATTCCGCGCTAGGCGGGTGGCCTTCTGTCACGAACAGGAGATCGCGCGAAAACTCGCCTTGCAGGGGTCGCGCAACGTAGCCGAATCGCGCCATGAACGCGCGCAGCTCGTTTTCGGAGCCGCCGAACGCCTCCAGATGGTGAACCTCGGCGATGACGGCGGGATGGTGCGCCGCGAGCAGGCCGGCGGCGCCTTTGAGAATCTCGAAATCGGCCCCTTCTGTGTCGATGAGGATGACGTCGACGCGCTCGAGAGGTGCCGTTGCGGCGTACTGATCGAGAGTGATCAGCGGTACGCGGATGCCCGTGCCGGCGAAGGCGATGCGCGCCGACCCCGGGTCGCCATGCCCCTCGATGACGGCTTCACACGCCGACGAGAAGCAGCCTGCTTCCACAACGGTGACGACGGCTTCCAGTCCGTTTCGGGCGATATTGCGCCGAAGAATGCTGATCATCGACGGCTGAATCTCGAAGGCGTGCACACATCCCTGATCACCGGCTCGCGCTGCCGCGAGCAAGGCGTAGTATCCGGTGTTCGCGCCGACGTTCAGAACCACGCCGCCAGGCTGAATCAAGGAAAGGCATGCCGCCGTCTGCAACGCCTCCCAGTGGCCGGTCTCAAACAGCGTCCATCCAAGCAGCGACGGCTCGAACTCCATGGCCACCCCTTCGCCGATGTCAGTCAGCGGCGGAGGCCATCCCCGGCGTTTCAGCAGCTCGATGATTCGGATGAACGCACCGCGGCCCCGTTTGAAAGGCGCATGATGCGTGTAGAGGCGCAATGCCGACGCGCACGCATTCATGACGCGGGCTCTGAATCCGGTGTTCACCATTTGACGTGCCCGGACGGCGCTGTGCGCCAATGCAGGGGCGTCATCATATGTGCATCCCGCCCGGGCACGGCGGTTCTGCCGCGTTGCTTCTGTCGAAATGGCTGGTGGCCCGATTACGACGGGCTCGATGATGCCTGTTGATGAAGAACCCGTCCGCAGATGACGCAGAGAAACGCTGATGGAAGACCGTCCCATCTGAGTCCATCTGCGTCATCTGCGGATGAGCCTTCGTATCACTTCCGCGGCGGAATCTCCGTCTCATCGAATCCTCCAATGGTGGCGCTTCGCGCGAAGCGCAGAACTGACCGGGCGCGCAGCACATCCGCGCGCCCGGTCTCCGCTTTGCTACTTCACTTCATCAGACGTGCGATGGGACGGCCGAGGATGGCACCGCGCGCTGTGTCCTCGGATGACCCGTCGAGCGCGGCTTCGCTTCCACCTGATCATCGGCGCGGTGGCCAAGCGGCTGGCGAGACGGCGGACTCGATCCGAGCGACGCGCGGAGGGATGCTACGCCGTCTGTCCGACTGGATCGGATGGCACGAAGGCCTGGTCACGCTGCCCTCGCTTCGCAGCATCGCTCCGGCTCCGAGCGAAGGGCACATCTCGAATCTCATCAAACCGTGCGAATGGCGAGTTTGGTGACAATCCGGAGCTGCCGGGCTGGCTCGATGGCTCGCTCGCAACTCTGCGAGCCTGATCCAGGACCACGCTGACCTCGCCTTGTCCGCGCCGTCAACGGCGCCCGGAAGAGGTGCGTCCCGCCAGCACGCCAGCGCTCTGAAATTGGGGATCTTCCGCACCGTTTACGTGTATGGGACGACCAAATTCGGCCGATTCAGCGTGCAGAGGCGCCTCGAGTGCGCCGAGATGAGCCTCATGAGCCCGCTGTGCGACCGCTTGAATGCAAAGATCGAAGGAGTGGCCCCTTTCTTCCCTTGGAATGGAAGTCGATCTCCTGTGGTGGCGTCGAGTGACCACGTTCGCCGCGGCCCGCTCCGCGTTTGTCACGGTCGTATGGGTCTCCTTCACAGCGGCCTTCCCGTTTTGATCTGCCTCCCACATCCTGATGTCTGACAGCCAGATATCGAGTATCAAACTCTATGATACTACGATCTACCAATTTATATCTTAATATCTGAGTTATCTGAGTGCGTGATCTCAGTACCAGATAACATGATCTAGCATATAGATAGAATGATCTGGATGTCAGGTATTATGATGTGGCCGTCAGACAAAAACACTTCCTCGAGGGACGCGCTTCCCCCGTTCTGATATCCGCAGGCTACGTCCGGCGCACGAAGACGGGACTACATCCGCGTGCGCGGTCCGAATTCCGACGACTCGCTGGCGACGCACAGGTCAGATGCCGACGCACAGGTCAGGTGCCAGGCCTTCGATCTTCGTTATCACCGGCGCCTCTCCACGCATGGTAGAGCAATCTTCCATTCCGAGGAGGTTTTCGGCTCGTTTT
>DATLWH010000577.1:0-3008 GCA_035576505.1 Thermoanaerobaculia bacterium
GTTCCGCCGGCGAGGTCTTCGATCTCCCGTTCCGATTCGCCGGGGAGGGTGATGAGGCCTTTTTCGGCGCCCTCGCCAGGAGGGACACCGCGTTTCCTTTGGATGATCGAGCCGGAACTGTCGTAGGGAAGGTTCGCCATGAGCGGGTCGCGATGTTATGGGTTTGAGAAACTTTTCACAAGGCGGTGGTGGCGCGCGGTCTCGGGTCTCGCGGTTACTGGGTTGCTGGGTTGCAAGGTTGCTTGAGTTGCTCAGCAACCCTGTAACTCAGCAACTCAGTAACCCGCAACCTTCAACCCTGCAACCTTCGAGCCCCGCTATCATCTCACTTGACCAGACCGCGAGACCGCGCGAGCAACCACGACTCCAGCTTCTCGGCGACCTGTGCGGCCCGCCACTGCCCGGCCACTTCACGGCCGCGGCGTCGCAGCCGGTCGCGAAGATCGGGATCGCTCAGCAACTCGATCAGCTTCTCGCCGAGCTCCACGGCATTCTCCTGCGGTGCGAAGAGGGCGTAATCGTGTTTCTCATCGAACGACTGGTACGACGGAATGGCGGTCATGACGACAGGAATGCCCGAGGCCATCGCTTCCGCGGCCGGCAATCCAAAGCCCTCCTCGCGGTGGTTCGGCGCGATGAGGGCGTCGCAGGAGTGCACGAGCCGCGTCATCTCGCGCGTGTTGAGGGCGACATGAAACTCCTGCACGGCATCGAGCGGCTCCTCGCGCGACGGAGCCCAGGGCGATGCGCGGATGAGCTCGAATTTCTGATGAAACCAGCGCGCGTGCGCCGCGGCGCCGTAGCCTTCGGCGACACCTTTGAGATCGACCTGCGATTCGCCGCAGAGCAGCACGCGAAGCGGATCGTTCTCCGGCGGCGTGCGGGGGCGGAAGAAATCGTCGTCGACGATCTGGCCGAGGTACGTCACGTCATCGGAGAACCGGCGGCAGATCTCGATCAGTGACCTTGCCACGACCAGCTTCGGGATCGGCAGGCGGTACGCGGCGTCAATCTCTTCTCGGATCGGCTGATAGGCGGTGAATGCGCCCTCGTATCCCTGGCAGAGATGGAGCGCCTTCTCCGGCGCGATGGCCCAGGCGGCGGAGAGCGTCGTCCAGAACGTGGCCATGACGAAGTCGTCCTCGCGGGCGTCATAGGTGTTGAAGTCATCGACGTAGACCCACTCCGCCTGCGAGGAGCGCCAGGTCAGCGGAAGTCCTTTCGTGACGATGCGGACGTGATTGCCGCGGGCGATCAGCGCGTCAGCCTGCGCCAGCTGGACGCGAGTACCGCCTGACAGGGCGGTGTCTTCCATCAGGTAGGCGATGCGCAGAGTGTCGGACATGGAGTGTTCGGATGGACTTCTCAGGAACCGTTGCGGGCGACGACGTAGTAACCGGCGGGAATCAGATCTTCTTTCGAGTGCGGCATGCGGGAGGCGGCCAGCGCCGCGAGCAACTCTTCCCGTCCTCGCGTCACCACCGTTTCCTGCGGCGCGATCTCGACCACGGTCCACCCGGCGATGGACAGCATTTCTTCGATTGTCCGCCTCGTGAAGAAGCGCAGGTGGCCGACGCACGTGAGGCCCATGTAGACGTAATCGAAGCGGCCGCGGATCAGGTCGCTCACCACCGCGGCGTTGGCGATGTTGGGAATGCTGAGCAGCAGATGGCCGCCCGGCGCACAGATGCCGAGCAGATCGGCCAGGAACGACCACGGCTCATCGAGATGCTCGACGATGTCGCCCCCGATGATCCAGTCGAACTTTTCTTTGATGAGGGCGACGATCTCGCGGGCGTCGCCGCAATAGACGTCATCGATCCGTTTGCGGGCCACGGCGGCGGCGCGCGGATCGATCTCGATGCCGACCACGCGGCACTTCTGCCGTGCCTTCAAGGCGGCGCCGAGGGGCGCTTCACCGCAGCCGAACTCGAGAATCGACTTCGCGTCGGGAGCGATGCGCGCCAGAAGGTCGGTCCGCGTCTGGCCGCGCAGCGAGCTCCAGCGATGGACGTAGTCGGCGGGGGAGATGACGATTTCCTGCCCCGCCAGCGCGTGTCGCGGCGGGTCTTCGATTCCCTCCAGGAACGTGGTGCGGCAGAGATAGACGCCGGGATCGGAGCCGTCCCATTTGATCACCTCGGGATCGGCGCCCCTGGCCTGCATCTCGGCCGTCATCTGCTGCAGCTCGCGCAGCGTCAGGTATGGCGCGAGCGGCGTCAGGCGCTGCCCTTCGTTCTCCGCTTCGTTGCTGACCGGCAATGCCGCCACCACGCTGCTGGTGTGGACGAGCAGCTCGCGCAGACGGGTGAGGAGTTTCGCGGGAGGGAGGAGGAGCGGGTCGGTGACGACCAGCACGTGATCGCTCTCGACCGTTGCCGCCGCGAGCGAAGCCGGCTCTTCCGGGTCATACACGGCGAATTCGGTCGCGCCGCCGGCGCGCAGCAGCGTCTGGCTCTGCCAGCTCGCATAGCGCTCCTCGATCGCCGGATGATCGAAGCGGGGGAAGAGGACGGCGGGCATCGCGCGACATCTTAAGGGATGAAGTCGCGGTCATTTCGGGTTTGGACGATGCGCCCATCCGCGCCGTACACTTTCGACCGACATGTCTTCCACCATCGCCACGGATCTCCGCGTCAATCCGTTTCTGCACATCGACGCGGGGAGGATCTACAACCCTCTGACCGACCGTGCCATCGTCGCCGGCGAGGCGGAGTACGAGGCGTTGCGGCGGGTGATCGACGGCGGTACGACCAATGAAGCGGCAGACGAGCAGCTCGAGAAAGACGGCTGGCTCGTACGCGGCGACGTCTCCCGCTCCCATCGGCTGAAGATCGTCTCGCTGGAGACGATGACGGCCTGCAACCAGAAGTGCTACTTCTGCCCTGTTTCGATCGCGCCGCGGGAGGACTACGACATGCCGCCCGAGCTGTTCGGGCGGATCGTCAGCCAGCTGACGGCGTATCGCGACACGCTGGAGAGCGTTTTTCTGCAGAGCTATAACGAGC
>DATLWH010000578.1:0-9853 GCA_035576505.1 Thermoanaerobaculia bacterium
TGCCGATCTGGGAAGCCGCGCCATCGGCGTGATCCTTTCCGGTACCGCGTCCGACGGTACGCTCGGCACGAAGGCGATCAAGGTCGAGGGAGGGATCACCTTCGCTCAGAACGAGACGGCGCGCTTCGATGGGATGCCGCGCAACGCCATCGCCGCCGGCGCCATCGACTTCGTTCTTCCCCCGGTCGAGATCGCCGCCGAGATCGTACGCATCGCCCGTACGTCCTACGTCGCCGGTGCCGGCGATGATGATCATTTCAGCGAACGCGATCTGGCGAAGGTCTTCACTCTCCTGCGCAGCGCGCACGACGTCGATTTCGCGCACTACAAGCCGCCGACGATCGAACGGCGCATCCGCCGCCGCATGGCCCTGCACAAAGCGGAGACGCTTGGCGCCTACCTCGAGATCCTGCGCGAACAGCCGAAAGAGATCGAGCAGCTCTACGGCGACATCCTGATCCGCGTCACCTCGTTCTTTCGCGACCCCGAAGTCTTCACGGCGCTGCAACACGAGATCCTTCCCAAGCTCATCGAGGAGCACGGCAACAACCCGGTGCGGATCTGGGTGCCCGGGTGCGCCACCGGCGAAGAGGTCTACTCGATGGCCATCGTCTTCCACGAGGCGCTGAGCGCGTTGCAACGCGACTGCCCCGTGCAGGTGTTCGGCACGGACATCAGCAACATGGCCATCGACCGGGCTCGCGGCGGAATGTATACGGAGAGCATCGCCGCGGAGGTCTCGGCCGAGCGGTTGCGGCGTTACTTCACCATCGTCGACGGCGGCTACCGCGTCAGCAAGGCCATCCGCGACTCCTGCATCTTCGCGCGGCAGAATCTGACGAAGGACCCGCCATTCTCGAAGGTCGATCTGATCAGCTGCCGTAACGTGCTGATCTACCTCGACGCGGTTCTGCAGCGGCGCGTGATGTCCATCTTCAACTACGCCCTCCAGCCGAGTGGGTATCTGCTGCTCGGCAACTCCGAGACCATCGGCGGCTACGCGGATCTCTTCTCGATCGCCGACCGGCGCCACAAGATCTACCAGCGCAAAGGAGCGGCCGGGCGTCTGCCGATCGACCTCACCAGATCGGTGGTTGCGGAGCACAGCTCCGAGGACGAGCGGCTCCGCGGGGTCAATGACGAAGCGGCAGCGACACCGAGCGTCTTTCGTGAAGCAGACCGCGTGTTGCTGGCGCGCTTCTCACCGTCCGGCGTCGTGATCGACGACAACATGGAGATCCTGCAGTTTCGCGGCCGTACCAATGCCTTCCTCGAGCCGGCACCCGGAGCGGCAAGCTTCAATCTCCTGAAGATGGCCCGCGAAGGGTTGCTGGCAGATCTGCGGGCGGCCATCCATGCGGCGCGCAAGAGCGATACGTCCGTGCGCCGCGAAGGGATCAGCCTGACCGGCGACGGCGAGGCGAGGCTCGTCAACATCGACGTCATCCCGTTCGTCAGTCCGCTCAGGGCGCGGCTTTTCATCGTCCTGTTCGAGTTGTCGCCGGCCGAGGCCGACACGCCGAAGAGAGGCCACAAGAAGGGATCGGCGCGCGCGCGGGCTGTCGAAACCAGGCAGACCAGCCGTCTGAAGCGCGAGCTGGAGGCGACGCGCGATTACCTGCAGTCGATCATCGAGGAGCAGGAGGCCATGAACGAGGAGCTCCGCTCGGCGAACGAGGAGATCCAGTCCAGCAATGAAGAGCTCCAGTCGACGAACGAGGAGCTGGAGACTGCCAAGGAAGAGCTGCAGTCGAGCAATGAAGAGCTGATGACCCTCAACGAGGAGCTCGAGCATCGCAACGACGAGCTGGCACACGCCAACAATGACCTCATTAACCTTCTCTCGTCCGTCGATCTGCCGATCGTGATGCTCGACAGCAACCTGCGCATCCGCCGCTTCAACCCCGGCGCGCAACGGACCTTGAATCTCCTCTCCTCCGATGCCGGGCGCTCCATCCGCGACCTCCGGCTGACGCTCGACTTAGACGACCTCGACGAGTTGATCGCCAGCGTGATCGATACGCTGGAGGTGCGGGAGCTGGAAGTGCGCGACCGCGCCGGCCGCCACTATCTGCTGCGCATCCGGCCCTACAAGACGGCCGACAACAAGATCGACGGCGCGGTGCTGGTGCTGATCGACATCGACGGTATGAAGAAGAACGCGACAAAGGCCAGAGTGCGAAAGGCGCGGCATTAGCTCGCATTTCTCACACTCTCACTGGAATCGTCGGCACCCTGTACCCCGTCGAGCGCCCTTCTCCCCCAGCGCTTTTCAGCTGGGGGAGAAGGTGCCGACAGGCGGATGAGGGGGCGTTTTCACGAGAACGTCATTCGCGCGCGCGTGTTGAGTAGCAACATACGTTCGAGCCTTCAAAACGGTCTCGTACCGGCGTCGGTAAATCGCTCATATCGCGTACACGCCCCCCTCATCCGCCTTCGGCACCTTCTCCCCCCGCAAGAAACCGCGGGGGGAGAAGGGCGCTCGATTTAAAGAAGTGGTAAGCGATTCAAGCAGATTGTGAGAAATGCAGGTTATGAGCCGCGCGGAAGAAAAGGTCTGCTGGGCAACCAACGCTGCCGGCCGTGCCGGCTAGCGTCGGCGCAGGCGCTTCTGCACCGACTCGATCTCGCCGCGGATGAAGTCGACCTGGGCGAGAAGCTCTTCGACTTCGTTGGCGACGCTGCGGCCCTCGGCCTTGCGGCTGCGATGTGTTCTGCGCTCGGCGGCGAGCGAGCGCCACAGCTTGGCGCGCTCGCCTGTCTGCATGCCGCTGATGGCGCGGACGAGCGGATCGACGCCCTCTTCCGCATCGGCGTCGTCGAGCACTTCGTGAGGCGTCAGTTTGAGCAGGCCGGTCAACGTAAGGAACAGGCCGAGGTCGAGATTCTGCTTATCGCGTTCGATGCGGGAGAGAGTGGCGGCGCTGATCTCCGCGCGCGCGGCCAACTCGGTCAGCGAAAGGTTTCGCGACTGCCGCGCCACGCGGATGCGATTGCCTACCATAGCGGCTTGCATGATAACAGAAGCAACGCCATCGACCGTCTCATGCTTCCCGATGGGGAGTGGGGGATGGGGGGTGGGGAGTGGGAGCTAAGGTATGAGAGAACCGTTGCGCGCTTCGCGTTCTCGCCTCAGCTCCTACACTCCCACTCCCCACACCCCACTCCCCACCCCCCACTCATCAGCTCGCATCACCCTTGTCCGCGCGCCTCATTTCCATAAGTGAGCGCGGGGAAGGGAATGTATCGATTTGCTCGCCTGCGTCACGCGCCTTCGCTGCCCTGCAGGCATGAAGAGCCGACGTGAGGTCGACGAAATCGAGCGGTTTGCGGAAGAAGCGCCGCACGTGGCGGATCTCCTCACAGCCGAGGTAGGTTCGTTCGTCCGCGGCCGTGATGACGATCGTCCGCTCCAGGATGCCGGGCGCTGTGCATTTGCAGTAGCGGAGGACGTCGAAGCCGCTGCTTCCCGGCAGCAGCAGGTCGAGCACCATGGCGTCGACCGCCTGCCGCCTCAGGATCGAGATCGCCTTGTCGCCGTCGTCGGCCAGCAGCGCATCGAACCCTTCACGTCTGGCGATCGCCGCGAGCAGCGACAACGTCGAATGATCGTCCTCGACCATCAGAACCACGAACGGATAGGACATTGCCTCTCCCGGCTACCTTTTCGGATGACGCAAAGCTTCTCTGACGGGCGTTACAGAATGCAATTAGTCGGCCATGGTCGAGGTAGCGGTTGCGGTCTCGCGGTTGCGGGGTCTCGCGGTCTCGCGGTCTCTCTGGGTCGCTGGTTTCGCGGGCTGGGGGTCTCGCGGTCTCGCGGTGTTTCTGAGTTGGTAGCGCACCCCCTGTAAGAGTCATGAAGAGCCCTTCCAGCCGCGGAGCGGCGATATCTACGTAGCCCACGGCGTGAGCCGTGGGGATTGATGGAATGGATACCAAGCCGCGGAGCGGCGACATCTCGATTCGATCCTCAGTCGCCGTGCAAACGGCGGCGAATTCGCTGGCGAGATTCGAAATGCCGCCGCTCCGCGGCTGTTCTCCGCGCCGGCCTCGTTCCCACAGCTCACGCTGTGGGCTACGTAGATTCCGCCGCTCCGCGGCTGTCGAGCATCGCGCCATTCGTTTGGATCTCCGGACGCACGAGAATATCCATCGTGAGCTGCACACCAACTTCCGGAGCTGTGCGCTGCAACCGGCCACGCGAGACCCCGCAACCGCGAGACTTCGCAACCGCGCCTCACGACGCCGCGTCGGGAGCGATCCGTCCGGCCCACTTCTCCTCGCTCAGCACGAGCTTGCGGCTGAAGAGCTTCTTGAGCAGCTTCAGCGCGCCGATGCGCCAGAGGATGTAGCCGGGATAGCCGGTGATGACCGAGAACTCACCGTGCTTGAGATGCCGCAGCCCCTGCTGGATCAGCCATGGGATGCGGGCCAGGAGGATGAGCAGCGGATACGACGGCTGCTGCTCGTCATACGCGCGCACCTTGAGCAGCCAGCGGTCGAAGAGCCTGCGCGGCGGCGTCCAGACCATCAGCACGTACAGCAGCACGTTCGCCCACGTCGGCCGCAGGGCGGTGTAGTTCTCGTTGATCTGCTCGACGTCGAAGCCCTCGGCGATCATCTGCTTCTCCAGCGACGTATTCGGGATGACGCGCAGCGAGAAGATGTTGAGCGTGAACGGCTTGGACAGCCGGTAGATCAGCTCCAGCGTGTCCACCACGTCCTGCCGCGTCTCGATCGGATTGTCGACGATGATGTCGTACGACGGATTGATCTGGTAGTCGGCGAACTCGGCCAGCGCCGCCGCGGCCTGCTCGATGCGCGGCACCGGCGTGGGCCGCTTGTAGAACTTGAGGATCCGCTCGCTGCCGCTCTGGATGCCCATGCGCACGCGGTTCATCCCGCCCCACGTCAGAATCTCCACCTTGTCTCGCTGTACGTAGGTCGGGATCACGCCGTAGATGCAGAACTCGATGCCCACCTCTTCGCGCCAGCGGGTGGCGAAGTCGGTGAGCTCGCGCAGCGAGATGGCCATGAAGCTGTCGTCGTAGAAGAGAACCGTTTTCAGGTACGGATGGACCTTCAGCGCCGCCTGCACCTCGCCGATGATGTAGTCCACGCCGCTGTGGCGGATCTTCCGGTAGTTGGCGTCGTTGGCGATGAAGACCGTGTTGCCGCAATAGGTGCAGTGGAGCGGGCAGCCGATCGACCAGACCGCCGGGTAGGCCAACCCGTTGTTGGCCAGGTAGTCGCCGCGCGTGACCGGGCGGAAGCCCTTCTCCGGCTGATAGATCCCTTCCGCGCCTCCGTATTTCGGATAGGGAAGGGCGGCCAGCTCCGATGACGACATCAGCGGACGGAAGACGTTGCGCTTGATCTCGCCGTTTGCCCGATCCTTGAACCAGAAGCTGCTGGTGTTGCGGAAGTCGCTGCCGTTCTCGAAGTGGTGCAGCCATTCGGCGAAGGCCAGCTCTCCCTCGCCGGTGCAGATGGCGTCGACGTCGGCCTTGATGGCATCCTCGGGATAGATGATCGGATGGATGCCGCCCCACATCGAGTAGGCCTTCGGGTTCAGCTTGCGCACGCGCGTGGCCAGCTCCTTCGTCAGGTCGGCGTAGCCGGTCATCGATGAGAAGGCCACCACGTCCGCCGCGGCCAGCTCGTGCGCGATCTCGTCCACCTCGCGCGTTCCGAACGCCCGCCCCTCTCCCACCTTCCGCACAAACGACTTCCACATCGACCGATACCGCTGCGTCCCGACGTAGAACGTACGGGTATCCGGGTTGATCTTCTCCGCATACGCCGCAAACTTCCGGAAGCCCGTGGCGGTGATGCCGTCTTCGAGCGATACGAGATGGATTCTCATCAGGTTGCGAGCGGTCGAAGCGTAGCAGGGGTTGATGTTATTCCGAATTTGAAGCGGCCGGAGCGCTGGCGTCCTCGCCGGCTGGCCCGGCGCCGTCTCGGCGCCGCGATGGCAACGATTGCTAATTGCAGAAAGGGCGGTGGTGGATCGCGCGTCGAGCTGCGTTCACTTGGCGGCGAGACGCCACCGAGCCAGCCGCCGAGACGGCAGCGCTCCGTCGCGCCCAGGTGGCGGCCCCGAACGAGGCCGCCACTCGGGAACCTGCATTACGCCGCGGGCTTCGGCGGAGTCGTCGGCGCCGGTGCCGGCGGCGTCTTCGACTTCCGCTTGTTCCGCGGGAGCGTGGCGGCCATGATCTCGATGTGCGGCTGAAGGATGAGACCTTCATCGCCGCCGAGCGTCTTGCCGACGCGGTAGGCCGTACGCGACTTCAGCGTGGCCTGCCAGTGGTGGTACCTCAGGCTGTAGTCGAGGATACCGGTGAACGTCTTCAACTCGTCAAACACGGGGCGCTGCTCGTCGAAGTCGCGATGCGCGGCAACCTCGGCGGCCGATGTGGACGCCGACCGTTCCCAGACGCTCGAAGCGGTGAGGCCGTTGATGGCAGCGTCGACGAACTGCCGAGGCAGTCCCGCCGCCACGCGGATGCGCGAGTTCTGCTGCGGGTCGGGCGGCACGATGTCGGGCATCGTCTCCCGTAAGGCCCTCAGGATGTCCACGCGGTCGGCCGGGGCCAATGCCGTTGCGCGGATTGCCGTGACGATGTCGGCGGAGGTTGCTGCTACTGCGTTTGTCGGACCGGAATTGTTTGTCGCCATGGGGGTCACCTTGCCTTTCGTTTCGTCGTTACGCGTCAAGGTGCGAGCTGGCGCCGATTCGTCAGTTCCTCGCACGTAATGGTGACGAACGAGGGCTCGGAATAGTTTCGCGGCATTCGAAACTTTTTTTTGGGGCTCTGGAAACAGCGGGCAGCACGCGCGACGCTACCGGTAACGGACGAGAAGCGCGTGTGGATGCCGGCGTACGACGTGTGGATAACGCCGGTTCACGTGTGGATGGCGCGCACCCAGGTGTGAGTGACTCGGATTCACGTGTGAATGCAGCGGACTCACGTGTGAATGCAGCGGACCCACGCGTGAATGGCGAAGACCCACGCGTGGATGGCGCTGACTCGCGCGTGAAAGACACGAACCCACGCGTGAATGGCGCAGATCCACGCACGAATGCCGCGGACTCACGTGTGGATGACGCGTACCCACACGCGAATGACGCGGACTCTCACGTGAATGACC
Source organism: Thermoanaerobaculia bacterium (assembly GCA_035576505.1). GTDB lineage: Bacteria > Acidobacteriota > Thermoanaerobaculia > Gp7-AA8 > Gp7-AA8 > JADGNZ01. Next base: position 7,162 of record DATLWH010000578.1, read on the forward strand.
TGGACCCAGGCATCGATGGTGCGGTGTCACGCGAGGCTTGCGCCCGCTCTCCCACTCCCCACACCCCACACCCACTCCCACTCCCCGTATGATGTGGCCCATCGGCAAAGCACAGCGAAGGACCCCCTGTCGGCTCGGATGGTGGTACTTCTCGATGCAAGCTCGCGGGGGGTCCTTCGGCGTCCTCCGCCGCGACGATCAATCAGCGCACGCACCAACAGTAGAGGCGCGGCTGCGGCAGCCTCAGGATACAGTCAACCCTACGTGCTCCCACTCCCCACTCCCCACCCCCCACCCCCGTAGTAATGGCACCTCGAGCTGCACGTCTCCTCGATCGTGATCCGGTACAGGTGCGGCACCTTCGGCGCGAGCTGGTTCCAGATCCAGATCGCCAGCAGCTCCGAGGTCGGGTTCTGCAGCCCTTCGATCTCGTTGAGCAGGTAGTGATCGAGGCGATCGACGATCGGGTCGACGGCGCGCTTCAGATCGGCGAAGTCGATCAGCCAGCCGATGGCCGGATCGATCGTCCCGCGCACGGCCACCTCGCCGCGAAACGAGTGGCCGTGCATGCGCCGGCACTTGTGTCCCTCCGGCACATGGGGTAGAAAGTGCGCCGCCTCGAAGCGGAAGTCCTTTACCAGCTCGACGACATCAGAAGGCATTGCCGGCGATTGTAGCGGCGCGGCACCCCTTTTGCTCTTCCGCACACGGTTAGCGCGTTATGGCTCGAAACGCAGCAGAGACAGATTCGGATCGCACCCTTGGCACGATCATCAAGGAGCTGACCGAGGACATCACCACGCTTTTCCGTGGTGAGATCGCGCTGCTCAAGCTCGAAGTCAAAGACACGGTGACGAAGCTCGGCGGCGGTATCGGCCTGTTCGCCGGAGCGCTCTTCGTCGCTCTGGTCGGTGTGGCATTCCTCTTTGTCACGATCCTGCTCGTGCTGATCCGCCTCGGCGTGCCGGCCTGGCTCTCGGCGCTGATCGTGACGGTCGTCCTCCTCGGCACCGCCGGCGTGCTGGCCTTCCTGGGGAAGAGAAAATTCGCCGCGGTGCAGTTCGTGCCGTCGAAGTCGATCGAGAGCATCAAGACCGACTTCGAATCGATCAAGGCGGACATCGCGGAAACGAGGAACAAATACTGATGGACGACGAAAAGCAGCAGCTCGATCAGAGCATCGAGGACGCCCGGGACCGCGTCGGCGACCGCATCGATGAGCTGGATCGCCGCATCCGCCGGCAGCTCGATGTCAAGACCATCGCCTCCGAGCACGCCACCGAGCTCGTCGCCGCCGGCGCCGTCGTCGGCTTCCTGGTCGGATTCGGATTCCCGAAGGTCATCAAGCGCGTCATCCAGATCGCCATCCCCGTGACGCTGTTCGCCGTGCGGGTGAAGAAGATGCGCGGAGCGCAGGGCGGGGCGTAGGGATTAGTTGTCGCTAAACAGCTCCTTTCGGAAGACATCCCACGGAATCGATTCGCCGCGCTCCGACGATGCCACAGCTTCGTCGATGGCTGCACTGAGCTCTTCGTCGATCTCCACCAGTTCGCCGGTTTCGGCATCCACATTGAATCTCGGCTCATGCTTGTTCATGCCGAAATCCTACCTCGGTGTTCCTGTCACGCAATTCGATGGGTGCTTAAATTGGCGGACCCTTGCCGCGGCGGACGTGCCAGAAGGCCATCACTTCGAGCATCGGCGGCGAGCCAGTGACGCGGTAGTAAATCTCATATCCCACACGTGGTAGACGAATGTGGCGCACGTTCCGCGTCCTGACGTTCGTTGCCAGTCGCCCTATGTTGGGGCTTCGCGCCAGGATTGCGATCATCGCGCTGAGTTCTTGGCCGATCGCGCCGGGCGCAGCGATGCGGTTCACAAGCCACCACGCCTCCGCGTCATCGATCTGCCGAGACGCCTGCGGCGTTATATCAATCGGGAGAGCGTCTACTTCTCCCAGCGCTTGCGAAAGACTTCCCAGGGAATCGATTCCCCGCGTTCCGACGACGCGACCGCTTCCGCGAGCGCCGCATCGAGCTCTTCGTCGATTTCCACCATCTCGCCGGTTTCGGGATCCACATTGAATCTGGGCTCGGGTTTGCTCATGACGAAATTCTACCTCGGCCGGCACGGCCGGCAGCGTAGGTTGCCCTAGGCTCTGCCAACAGTGTCGAATGAGCGTCCCGCTGCGAAGGCTTTCAGGAACACTACTTGACGCGTACATAGCGGCCTCCCGGAAGCGCTTTGAGCCAGCCGCCGAGCTCGAGCTGCAGGACTGGTTCGGAGAGCGTGGCTACGGGCATGCCGAGGAACTCGGCGGCGGTGTCTATGTGCGTTCCCCGTTCGCGCTGGAAAGCTTCCAGGACCTCGCGCAGAGGCGAGTCCGGCTGCTCGGGTGCAGCCGTCGGCACTTTCAGCTTGCCGGGGATCTCGTTGAGGATGTCGTTTGTCTCGTGGACAAGCTTGGCGCCGGCCTGAATCAGACGATGCGTTCCCTCGGAGCCGGGAGAGAAGATCGAGCCCGGCACGGCGAAGACTTCGCGGTTCTGCTCCGCTGCCATCCTCGCTGTGATTAGCGAGCCGCTCCGTCCCGTCGCTTCGACGATCACCGTGCCGAGGGTCAGGCCGCTGATGATTCGGTTCCGAACGGGGAAGTTGAATTTGAGCGGCGGTGTGCCCGGTGGAAACTCGG
>DATLWH010000579.1:0-2511 GCA_035576505.1 Thermoanaerobaculia bacterium
TGCTCGGCCGGCCATGTTTCCGCCACCAGCACCGAGCCGCACGACCATTCGCCCCCCATGCCGAGGCCCACGAGGAGGCGCCAGGCCACGAGCTGCCAGACCGCGCCACTGGTGGCCAGGCCGGCGGTGGCCGCGGAGTAGAGCAGGATCGACAGCGTCAACGCACGCACGCGGCCGAGGCGATCGGCCAGGCGCCCGAAGACCATGCCGCCGATAGCGCTGGCGATCAGCGCCACCGAGGTCAGAGCCCCCATCGTGCCGTTGGAGAGGCCGAACTCTTCGCGGATCGGGATGATGGCGAAACTGAAGAGGAGAAAGTCCATCGCGTCGAGCATCCAGCCGATCTGCGCGGCGAAAAGCGCCCGCCACGCGCGGCGGTCGACGGCGAGAATGGACATTTCGATGATTTTAGCGCGAGAGGGCCGTCTCACAATCTGCTTGAATCGCGTCCGCTACCCGCGAAGCCGCTGCAGCAGGAACGTCTCGATCCCGAGATCGGCCGGGATGCCGCCGGACTTCCTCTTGATCTCGAGATCCGCCAGCGAGGCCAGGGCGCGGAAGAGGCTGGCCTCGCTCTGGTTCCGGGCCGCCTCCCACTTCTTGTGCATCGGGAAGGGATGCGGCTTCTGGCGCACGAGCCCGTTTGCCTTGAGCGACTCGCCGAGGCGGTCGGCCAGTGTGTCTTTGAAACGGTTGTAGTTCATCGGCGCCTTGAGGTCGATGCGTTGGGTGCGCGCGAACGAAACGATGCCGATCATCTGCCTCACTTCATCGGCGAGCGGGAAGAGGAACTTGCCGTATTGGATGTCGAGCGGCGCCTTCGGATCTTCGCGGCGGGCCTGGGCGACGAGGTCGCGCAGCTTGGCGATCGCTTCGACGATTTTCCCCTCGGTGAAGAGCGAGCCGAATTCGTAACGGGCTCCCCCCTCGACGGTGGCTACCTCGCGCTCGACCATCTCGGCGGTGACGCGTCCGCCCGCGCCGGCGAGCGTGGCCAGCCGCTCGGCCTCGGAGACGGCGATGCGGAGATCGGGGACCTCTTTCGAGAACTTGTCTGCCAGCAGCCGCTCGATGCCGAGACGCTGGCGTAATACAGCCAGCGCCTTGCCGTCGAAGCGTACCTGTGCCTCTTCGGCGACGCCGCCGATGGCGCGCTCGAGCGCGGCGGCATACGTCTCGCGCGTCAGATCCATCACGACGACTGCTCCGTGGCGATCGATGAGCTCGACGGTGGCCGACTCGCGCGGCACCTCGCCGCTGCGCATGAGGAGCCAGGTGTTCGGCACGCCACCGCGAGCAACGGCCTCGATGAGCAGCGCGGCATCGTCCTCCCCGCGCGAGGCCTTCTTGCCCGTGGTGCGGCAGAAGGCGAGCATGTCGGCCAGCAGGGGGTCGAGACCTGCGCCGAGAGCGGTGGCGATCTGTTTGTCGGTCATCTCGAAGTCGGCGCCGACCAGGCCCAGGACGTGGAGAAGCTTCGCGGCCGAGGAGGAGCGTTTCTTGTCCGTCTTGGCCGACTTCCAGTCCGCGACCGCTTTGTCGTACAGCGACGTCAGCTCCTTCGCCGAGACGAAGGCGTTGACCTCGGAGATCAAAATCAGCCGGCCGGAGCCGAAGAGAGACATCGTCCGGTACGAGTCGAGGATGGCGGCCAGCTCGCTGCCTGCTTCATATCCCTCGACCGCAAGGCCCGGTCTTGCCGCGACGATGGCATCCCGCAGATCGCGAAAGGCGTCCTCGGCGAGATAGTCGCTCGATCCGCCGACGAGGATCACCTGAGGGATCTTCCCCTCGGCGATCTGGGAGAGGACGGCCGTCAGCGGTTTGGGCATGGGAGAGGCTTATCCGCAGATGACGCAGATGGAACGCAGATTTGGCATCCTCTCATCTGTGTACATCTGCGTCATCTGCGGATCAAAAACTCTAGGGATCAAAAAACAAAGGGAGCGCCGAACCGCGCTCCCTCCGAAGATACCAGACGAAAACAGCACCTACGTGAGAAGCCCCTTCTCCTGCAGCTCCTGGCAATCGATGCAGTAGGGCGTCCAGGGGACGGCGGAGAGGCGCTTGTCGCCGATGGTGGCGCCGCAGTTCGTGCAGGTGCCGAAAGAGGCGTTGTCGAGACGCCGGAAGGCCTCGTCGATCAGCATGAGAAGGTTGCGCTCGCCGTCGGAGAGCGAGAAGTTCAGTTCTTTGGAATAGGCACTGGCGGCCTTGTCGGCGAGGTCCTGGATGCCATCGTCGGTCTGGGTGCCGGCCTGCTTGTCGCGCTGAAACGCGTCGAGAAGCTCATTCTGCTTCTTTCGCAGCGAATCGATGTGGTCCTGATAGGGATGCGCTTTTTCTTTTGTCTTTGCCATCACTTTTGCCATTCGAGCCTGGCTCTCCTTACTTGTGGTACGGAATGTTCCGCATCAACGTGCAGGCCCGGTAGATCTGTTCCAACAGCACGACCCTGGCCAATTGATGCGGGAGCGTCATGGCCGAGAGGCTGAGGACGTCATCGGCGCG
>DATLWH010000580.1:0-3033 GCA_035576505.1 Thermoanaerobaculia bacterium
GAGAGAGCCCGAGCGCGAAATTCACAGTCGCGGCCGGCGCGCGAATCTTATTTATTTTGTCTGGCAGGAGCCATGCATTACTCCGCGTCACGATGAAACAGGTTTCGACAGACTCGAGACCGCCACGCGGGTCCAACCTGAATTGCCCGCGTTTAGTGGCCGCTGCGGACCCCCTCCTAAACTATTGGACCGATTTTGGACGATTTTTCAACTATCTTCTTTGAACCCACCTTTTGGTCGCAGCGGTCCAGCCCCTACGATGTACCACGACGGAGCCGAAAGGCTCCGTTAGTGCTTTTGGGCGATACCATTCAGGCGTGAAGCGGAAGATCAAGGCGTATCCACCACTCTCCTCATTCGCCACCACCGGAGGTTGAGCGTGCAAGCTGGGTCAGGATGACCTGCACTCCGTCCTGGCAAAACTCCCTTCTCAGGAAGGGCTGGGGGATCTTGTCGTCGGTTACGGCACCAACGACGACGCGGCCGTCGTACGGATCTCGGGCGATCAGGCCATCGCCCAGACCGTCGACTTCTTCACGCCGATCGTCGACGATCCCTACCTCTTCGGAGCCATCGCAGCGGCCAACTCCGTCTCCGACATCTACGCGATGGGGGCAACACCGATCCTGGGCCTGGCCATCGCTGCCTTCCCGACCGACGTCCTGCCGCTGGAGGTGCTGCAGGAGATCCTGCGCGGCGGTTCGGAGAAAGCGGCCGAAGCGGGCTTCCCGGTCGCCGGCGGCCACACCATCATTGATGACGTACCCAAGTACGGTCTGGCCGTGACCGGGGTCGTGAGTGTGTCAAGACTCGTTCGCAACTCGACGGCCAGGGTGGGCGACGCGCTCATCCTGACCAAGCCGGTGGGCAACGGAATCCTGATCAGCGCCTACCGTGCCCTGACCCGCCGGCGCTTCGGGCGCCGCACACCCCCCTCGCTCGATGAGGCGGTGCATTGGATGACGATGCTCAATCGCGAGGGGGCGAGCGCGATGATGGATGTCGGTGTCAGCGCCGTCACCGACGTCACAGGTTACGGTCTCATCGGACATCTCCTGGAGATGTGTGCCGGTTCCGGCGTCGGCGCTGAGATCCGTGCCAGCGCTGTTCCTGTTCTGCCGTTTGCGCGCGACTACCTGGCCCGTGGCTTTCGGCCGGCCGGCACGCTTCGAAACGTCGAGACCTTCCGGCGGCGCGTCGACATTCGCGCTCCTGAGTCCGAATTCATGCTGCTGTGTGACGCGCAGACTAGCGGCGGCTTGCTGATTGCGGTATCACCACCAAAGCTCGAAGCGCTTCAGACGCGGCTGCGCCAGAGCGGCCTGTTCTATGCAACCATCGGAACGATCACGGAGCAGAGCGGTACGCTAACGCTCATTCCCTGAAAAGCGAGGAGAAGAACGATGCCCTACTGTCCAACGTGCAAGCAGGCCTATCCGGCCGGCCCGACCGAATGTCCCACAGACCATACGGCGCTCGTCGACGAGTTGCCGTTTCAGTCGCGGCAGGGCGAAGGGACGACGTGGGTCGAGATTGCCAGCAGCGGCACGGACGACGAGGCGCGCATCATCACAGGATTCCTCGAAGCCGAGGGCATCCCGGCACAGATCGAAAACGTGAAGTTCAGCATGGAACCGATCAATTTCGGCACGATGGGCGACATCCGAATCTACGTCGAAGCGGCAAAGGAGGCCGAGGCCAAGCAACTGCTCCAGCAGCGCAACACCGACTTCGACCGCCTCGAGGATGATGCGGATACGATCGTCACGGACGAGGGAACGGCCGAGATCACCGAAGACGAAGAGATCGAGCCGGAGACTGAATGACGGAAGAGCCGCATCCGCCGGCATCACACGATGCCGAGCCTCCGTCGATGCCGCGTTGGGTGCCAACCGTCATCGGCGTGGTTCTCGTGGCCATGGCCGCGCTGGCTGTCTACACCGGCATCCGCTTCCGCACGCCGACGCTGGCGAACGGCGTCGTCAAATCGCGCCGTCCGCAGCATGCCATGACCGGCGGCGCGGGACCGCCGGGCGAGCCCGAACCGGGAGCCTCCCTCCTCTTCCCGGGCGATGCCGACAATGCGCCGGCGGCGCGCGAGACCGTCACCGACCGGGCCCGCGCGGAGATCACCGGCACCGGACATGTCATCAACTCGACGGTGCGGATCTGGGCGCGCCGCGGCATGATCACAAACGTCGTTCCACCGGACGCCATGGTTGCCGTCAACGATCTCGTCATCGGTCAGGCCAATCAGTTCAGCACGATGGACGAGGTCTACGATTTCCCCGCCCCCGGCAGCTACACGATCCACTTCTCCGCCCCCGGCTACAAAGACCAGCAGTTCATCGTCACGGCGGCGGAGAACGCCAAGCAGGAGATCGCGCGGCTGGACGTGAAGCTGGAGAAGTAATACGGCGCTTCGCGTGCATTGGCGCTGATCGCTGCTCTCCTCATTGCCGAAACAGCGGACGGCAATTCGTGACCGCGGTCTGAATGCCCCCCCGCCGCTGGACTTTCCGGCGCCACCTCGATGCGCTCTACGGGCGGTGAGAGCGGACTCCGGCTCATCATCATTGGGGTAGGGAAATTCTGACTTACGTCACTCCTACTCATAGCAACGGTCGATCAGCGCTAATACGAAGCTAACCAGTCAATCCGGCTGGAACAGAAGGAGTGTATTCAATGATGAAGCGTTCCATAGCGACAGCAGTACTCGTGATCCTTTGCTCGACCTCTGTCTTCGCGGCACCCAGAAACGAATCGTCGTCTCCCCGTTCCGGAGTGTTCGACCGGATCGTGCGCATCATCAAACATATCGTCCAGCCCCTCGACGATATCTCTGCATCACCTCCGCATCCGTGACGAGGTACGTCCACAATAGAGTACCGGCCGGTGAGAGATGGTGGTCTCTCACCGGTCAACCTCGGGGACTGCGGGCAGCGTAAAGCGTGCCGAGGAGCTGGCCAGAACTTCGTGAAGGAACCTCCGCACCGATGCCACGGCTCGCCGCATGACCTTCGCCGATGCCGT
>DATLWH010000581.1:0-4267 GCA_035576505.1 Thermoanaerobaculia bacterium
CAGAACGCTCAATCCGAAGATGAGCCCGGGTGCGCTGGGAGTCGGACCGGATCAGCAGCGTGGAATCTCGCTCGATTCCGGCACGTGGATGCGCATTCTGTGGCCGGTCGGAGAGCAGTTCAAGACCACGAGCAACGCACCGGCTCTCATATTTCCACCCTCGATTGATGTTCAAGGGAGTACGAGTCTCGTGACGTTCCTCTCGCATGGGTACGGCGACCATGTCAACGACAAGACTCCGCGCCAGGCCGCGGATGCGGTCGGCGCTGCAGGCCTGAACACGATTACCGGCACGCACCGGCGCGCGGTCGTCCTGATGCTGAGCCAGTTCAAGGACGCCAGCACGCACAGCGGCGCTTCCATTCGCAACTACCTCGCGTCGATCGGTGTGCCGCTCTTCGTCTGGTCGACGGCTGGACCTCGTCCGGACCTGCAGGGAGAGTGGGGTGACATTCAAGACGTCTCCTCGCTGCCGAAGTTGAGGATCGCGGCCGGCCAATTGCGGGCGGAGCTTTCTACCCAGCGTGTGGCGTGGGTGGCCGCGCAGCCGGCGCAGGCCTTCCGGATCGAGTCGACGGGCAGGTGCGGGATCGCGCCCCTTGCGCACGCCAGCCATTGAGTCCATTCGATTCATGGGAGACTTTGAGCGATGAAACCGCGACTCGCTCTCCTGCTGTTCTTCATCGCTGCCTCCGCGCTTGCCGCCGAACAGGGGCACTGGGCCGAGGTGAATGGCCACCGGATGTACTACGAGACCAGCGGCACCGGCCGGCCGTTGCTTCTGCTGCACGGCGGCGGCAACAGCATTCATAGCTCGTTCGCGAAACAGCTCGACGTTTTCGCCAGGACGCACAGCATCATCGCTCCGGAGCAGATCGGACATGGTCATACGCCGGACGCCTCGGGCCCGCTCACGTACGCCCGCATGGCCAGCGACACCGCCGCGCTCCTCGTGCAGCTTCGGTTGAAGGACGTCGACGTCGTCGGCTGGAGTGACGGCGGAATCGTGGCGCTGATCCTCGGCATCCAGCATCCCGAGCTCGTACGGCGGCTCGTCGTCAGCGGGGCGAACTTCGCCCCCGAGGGATATTTTCCCGACGACGTGCGGCAGATGCGCGCGAAGGACGTCGCATCGCCGGCGACGATCGCGGCCAGGCTCAATCACCTCTGGGCCACCTCACCTACGACAGACGAGCTGAATCCCCAGTTGCTGTCGGGGCTTCACAGGCGCGTCCTGGTCATGGCCGGCGACCACGACCTGATCCAGCTCGATCACACCATCGCCCTCTATCGCGCCCTGCCGGATGCCCGGCTCTGCATCCTCCCCGGAACGACCCACAGCACGCTCATTCAGCGGCCGGATTGGGTGAATGCGATCGTGGCGTCGTTCTTCGACGAGCCGTGATGGGGGAGTGGCGCCGAAACGAGGTCACCGCAGCTTCTGCGCCTCCTCGATCATTTGTCCCGGCCACGCGCGCACGCGCAAATCGCCTGTGAGGTTGCGCCAGCGGACGATGCCGGCGTGGTCGAGAAGGAATTCGGCAGGCCGGGAGATGTCGCCTCCGTTGACGCTCGCTCCTTTGTGGAAGAGGTCATAACGACGAATGGTCTCGGCATTTGGATCGGAGAGCAGCGGGAAGGTGTAACCGGCTTTCCTGCAGAGTTCGCGCGACTCCTCGGGCGTGTCGACGCTGATCGCCACCGGCTGGACGCCCGCGTTGCGGAATTCGGAGAGGTGCTGTTCGATGCCCCGTAACTCGGAGTTGCAGAAGGGTCACCAGTAGCCGCGATAGAAGATGAGGAGGACGCCTTTGCTGCCGGGCGCGGCCAGCAGGCCCGCCAGAGCGACCGGCCGGCGATTGGTATCGAGCAGGACGAAGCCCGGCGCCTTCGTGCCGGCTGCCGGCGCACCCCCCGAAGGCGGAAGTTGTTTCGAGCCTATGAAGATGGCGAAGCAGAAAGAGGCGCAGACGACAACGCCGAGGACCGTGACGACCCAGGCCACGATCTTCCGTCCCGCCGCGCGCCGTAAGCCGGCCGCCAGCAGCACCATGGCAACGGCGAACAGGATGAACGACGGCCACGGCACGTCTCGCGTGATGGGAAAGCGGTAGAAGAGAAGGAAGTAGCTGACGAAGGCGGCGATGCTGAGTGCGAAGCCTGTCCAGAGCGGCCAGTTGAAGCGTTGCGACATGAGCGAATGATACTTGCAGCGACGAAGACGCGGTTCGGACCTCCTGTCCTGCTGATGCCGCACCTTGAGATTGGACGCTACCGGGAAACGGTGCAGGCCGCGTGCGGAGGCGCGCTTGGACAATCCAGCCCCGCGCTCGGCGCGGGGCTATGTGCGGGAAACCAGGATGTGTGGCCGCGGAGGCGGCCACCGCAAGGAGCACGAGGATCAGATGCCGAGATCGGAACGGTTTGTCGTGGCCGCCTCCGCGGCCACGAATCCTCTCTGATCTCAAGACCCCGCGCTGAGCGCGGGGCTGCATTGTCCGGCGCGCCTCCGCGCGCGTGTACCGCTGTCTCTGCTGCACGGTCACGTCTCCCATGCAGCAGGAACACCAAGCCTTTCATCGGGAACGTCCTACAGCATTACTTGCAACAGGACGGCCTCTTTATCAACACTTAACCGGAGCGGGATAGTCAATGCCGGAGTGTTCTCGAGGAGCCGCTACTTCTTCAGCACCTCATTATCCGGCTGCACCCCCACCACCGCCCCCTTCGACTTGAGCCACGCCGCCAGCTCGTCATGCTTGCCGCGCATGGCCTCGGCCAGCGGGGTCTGGCCGTTGTCGGAGACGGAGTTGATCTCGGCGCCGTGATCGAGGAGGAGTTGGACGAGATCCTGGCGGCCCAGGAGCGCCGCTTCGTGCATCGGGGTCGCGCCCTTGGATTGGCGGACGAGCGCGTCGGCGCCGTGATCGAGAAGGATCTTCGCGGTTGCGTATTGTCCGGAGAGGAGCGCGGTTTGCAGGGGCGTGTTGCGGAATTTCGATTCCGCGCGGGCTTCGATCGCCGCGCCCTTCCTGATGAGCAGCTCGGCCGTGGCCGCGTTTCCGCCGAATGCGGCCATGTGAAGCGGCGTCCAGCCGAAGGTGGTCCGGCGATTGATCGCGGCGGAGTCCGTCAACATCGCCTCGAGCTGGGCCGGTGTGCCCAGTGCCGCGGTCTCGAAGAGGTCGAGCGGTGGCTTCTGCGCCAGGATGGCCTGGAGCACTTGGTTTTTCGCCGGATCGAAGAAGCCCTCTCCCTTATTGATGAAGAGGGCGATGGTGACGGCTCCATTGCCTTTCGAGCTATGCGCATTCGCCAGCGCGGCATCGCGGGCGAGCATGGACCGGACCGTTGGCAGGTCGCCGCCGGCTACAGCTTTCAGAAAATCGGCGGCGTCGTCCGCGGATAACGGCAGGGCAACGATGATGAGGAAGGCAATGAGTGTGGCCATTCGCATGATGAAATCCTCCGCTGCGCAAGGTACGCATGGCCGCGGCTGCGCGCATGTGCCACACGGGGCACCACGCGGTATAGGCCTTCCGGCCTATTCACGCGCCGCGGCCGCTGTGTCATTCTCCGGCCATGCCGCAGACGCGGATCCTCGGCGTAGCCGGCCTGACGGCCTGGTTGATGGTCGGCCTTCCGGTCATTCTCCAGGGCGCCGTCACGGCCTGGCTGATGGCGCAATGGACGGTGGCATTCGTCCTTTTCGGCGCGCTTTTCATCGCCGATCTGCGCCGTCCGCACCGCTCGTTCCTGGCCATGGAAGCGGTCTGCGTCGCCCTCATGGCCCTGCTCCTCTGCGACGGGTTCGAAGGGGCGCTGCTGGTGCTGATCGCCATGCGCCTGCCGGCCATGATGGGGCGGTGGCCAGGCATCGCCTGGATCGCCGGCCAGACGCTTCTGCTCCTCGTGGCCGTATCGATTCACTGGAACAGCCGCATCGCCTTGCTGCTGGCGCCGCCGTATTTCGGATTCGAGATCCTGGCGTATTTCGCCTTCGAGTTGCTGGAGCGCGAGATGCGCACGAGCGCGCAGCTTCGGGCCATGCAGGACCTCGTCGCCGACGGCGGACGCCTGGCCGAGCGGCTGCGAATCGCCCGTGAGTTGCACGATGCGCTCGGCCATCACCTCACGGCGTTGACGCTCAACCTCGAGGCCGCGCTCGTGCGCACCGAGGGAGCCGCGCATGGCGACGTCGAGAAGGCCCAGTCGCTGGCGCGGACGCTCCTGGCCGATGTGCGCGCCATCGTCGCCGAAAAGAACG
>DATLWH010000582.1:0-4868 GCA_035576505.1 Thermoanaerobaculia bacterium
ACTGGCACAAAGAGGTTCGCGCACCCCAAGACGTGCGCGCCGGCGATCGAGCCATTCACGAACCAGATGAAATTCCCGTGCGACTTGTCGCAGGAGAGGTTGCCGGTGAAATCGACGTTGTCGAAGATGACCAGCCAGCCCCTTCCGGTGCCGGTGAAGCTGATGTTGGAGGTCAGTGGGTTGGACGCTGGGAAGTTCCGGATCGTGCAATTTCCGTCGATATTGATCTGCGAAGGGGGAACAGGGTTGACAAAGCCATCGATTACACCGCCCAAATTGGCGACACAACCGCCAACGGATTGCGCCCGCGCCGGGACGGCGCTCAGCAACAATAGGCCGAAGGCGAACAGCAAAATTTTTTTCCAGCTGCCGCGCGTCCTCGCATTGTTCGTGTTGCTAAAACCCATCTGCGCCCTCGCCCCAACTCCCCAAGTGATTTCATCGAGAACGAGGCAGTCCGCGCCTGGACTGGATTCCGGCGGTCCCGCCGTCGTAGGGCCCCCCAGGCCCATTAGACCGGTGACTTTGCGTCGCCACCTTTCAGTGGCTTTGCCTTTGTCAAAATCGCGTCGAACTTAACGGATTAGATTCGCTGCTTCTCCAAACCTCCTGGTGTCCATGCCAATCCCGCTCCTGCCGCCGGCTTCACGCCGCCGGCAGGAAATCGATCGGATACACGATCGTCACGGCCGGTACATCCTTCGCGCCGAAATTGATCGTACGGACGCGGCTAACGACCTGCGTGGCAAGATCCGGCGCATCCATGTCAGTCGACTGCAGCACGCACATCGACACGCTGCCGTCCGGCTCAATCGTCAGGCGCAGTACCATCTGGCCTTTCAGGGCAGGGTTATTGCGCAGCTCTCGGTTGTACAGCCGGTAGAACGACGCTTTGTAGCGATCGAACACGATCTGTATTTCTTCGTCGGTGCGGGCAGGACCTGGCCCGCCGCGTGCTTTCGGTCGGTCGGCGCCGGTGATCGGTGCGATCGGGCTGACCGCGCGGCCTACCCCCACACCGCCAATCCCGCCTCCTCCGGTGCCAGTGCCTCGGCCACCAACACCTCCACCCCCGTTGCCTCCACCTCCGCCTCCTCCGCCACCGCCTCCCACACTGCGGCTCAGGGAGGCGACGTTGATGCCACCGCTTGATCCCGGCGTGTTGCTCGTCAACAAAGAGCGTGCCGAAGGCCGGCCTACGTCATCGGCCGCAACGTGGCGCGCATCGGCTCCGAGAGGCGCCACGACGGTGTCCTGTGCCAGGCTCGCGAACTTGTCCTTAAATGCCAGGATGCCGACGTTTCCCACCTTTGGCTTTGCCTCCGCTGGTAGGCCAACCTCAGGACCTGGTGGCAGTTCCGCTTTGCCAGACAGGTCTGGACCTGCCGTGGCGTTCGGCTTCGGTTTCAGCGCAGGTGCAGGCGCCCCTGGTGGGGACCCGGCCGCACTTGCCCCTCGCGGTATCGGCGAAACGGCTCGCGAGTTGACGGCGATCTCCGGTGGACGATAGAAGACGATGTCGAGTTCTTTGTTGGCGGACTCGTTGCGAAACAGCGCTTGAGCCGGTATGACCATCACCACGGCCAGCACGAAGACATGGATCGCCAGGCTCTTCGCCATGCTGCGGGCCGTCGGAGCCCCGGATGTTTTGAAAATGCTCTTTGTTTCCATGGTTGTCACCAAGCAACCACCTCAATTGGCCGCGACAAATTCGATCTTCAAATCCTCAACGCCCGATTTCGCGAGATCAATGATGCGCAGAACCCCCTCGTAGTTCATCCGATCGTCGACGGCCAGGAACAGCGCACGCTGTTCCGCGGGCCGGCCGCCCAGAATCGACGCCACGCGCGCGGGCAATTCGGCTACAGCGATCTTTTGATCCGCCAGGGTCACCTGACAGTTCTTCGGGATCCCCTCCCCTGCTGGCGGCGAGAGGATGGGGCACGCTGCGGACCCGATGCTCAGGATCAACTGGGATTCGGCCACTGGAGCCGATGTATCGGCGGAGGCTCGAGGAATATCGACGTCGTAGCCCTCCATCAGGAGTGGCACGACGACCATGAATATGATCAGCAGCACGAGCACCACGTCGACGAGCGGCGTGATGTTGATTTCAGACTGCAGACTGGAGCCAAAATCGTTGCTGTTGAACTGCATGATGTCACTTTCCTTCTGCGCCCGCGCGCTTGGCGATCAGCCCCACCCCGCGGAAGCCTTCCTGTTCGATCGCAACCATGACCTCCCGAACCTCGCGGAAATTCAGCTTTGCATCGCCCCGGATCACGATCTTGGGGTTCGTCTCGGCGCCCACCGCAGAGCGAAGAGTCTCGTCGAAATGCTCGGCTGCGACAGGCTGATCGTTGATCCACAGCCCGCCAGACTCGTCTATAGAGACCAGAATTCGGCCTCTCTCGTCACCCTGCGAGTTCGGTTTCGTCGTGTTCGGCAGGTTGACGTCGGGTCCCTTCCGCATCTGTGGCGCCATCACCATGAAGATGATCAGCAGCACCAGCACCACGTCGACGAGCGGCGTGATGTTGATGGTCGCCTGCATCTTGCCGGGTTCACCGAGTCGCATATGCCGGGCCTTCCTTTTTGACCTTCGAGGCCCTGACTTCATCCATTTCGACGTCAAGCCCCTTGAGCTCCGGTGATTTGAACAAACTGTTCACGAGCTGGGACGAAGCCCGATTCATTGCGACATGGAAAGTCTCAATCTTGCCCGTGAAGTGGTTGAAGGCGACGACAGCCGGAATTGCGACGAAGATACCCAGGGCCGTCGAGACCAGGGCTTCTGCGATGCCGCCCGAAACCACAGACATTCCGCCGGACCCCGTCGCCGCAATGCTCCGGAAAGCGTTAATGATTCCGACCACGGTGCCGAAAAGACCAACGAACGGGGCGGTGGAGCCGATCGTGGCAAGGAACGCGAGACCATGCTTCAGCTGAATCAGCGTTTCGGAGATGGAGTCCCTGAGTGCGCTCGTGACGAGTTCGAGCGAAGCGGCCGGATCGCCTCCGTTCTGGCCCACGGCGTCGTACTCGATGATGCCCGCCGAGACCACTTGCGCCACGTAGGAATTCGGGTGCAACCGCCCGGCTTCGATCAGATCCTTGACTTCTCCCCCGTGAAGGAACTTCTTGAACTCGGGCTTAAACTTTTCCGACTCACGCGAGGCTGATGATAAGCGGCGGTGCTTTTCTATGATCATGCCCACCGAAAAGACAGAAAGCAGGGCGAGGCAAACGATCACCGCGCCTCCGAATATACCGACGTGTCGTAACAGTTCAGTCAAACTCATGGCTTCCTCCTTTGCGGCGCATTGTCGGGCGCTGCCGCTTTCCCATCCGTCGTCGCGCTGCTGAGTCGCGCTGTTTCCGACCTAATTTCGTAGTAACTGAGCATTCGCATGAACACCTCCTTGTCTACGGGTCGCCTCGAGTCATCGAGCAACGTCGAGACGCCGGGGCCATTGCCGAGTTCCGAACTCTTCCAGGGAACGATGACCAGTGCTTTAGGCGCTTCCTGATTGCCCAAAATGGACATACCGAGGGCCTTGCTTCCTGGGACGGACGTCAACTTCCCGTCTTCTTCCGTCTTTTGCTGCGGCTCTTCAGTCAGTTTCATTGCCTCGTTATTCCTTGCCTCCTCCTTTTTTGCCTCCTCTTTCTTTGCCTCTTCTCTCTTTGGCTGCGGCTTTTCGGTCTTTCCCTGTGCTGGTTTCGTGTTTGGCTGCGCTGCTTGCTGCGCCAGTACAGCCGCGGGCATCAAGGCAAGGACCCCAAGGAAAATCCAGTGAACGCTAGTCTTCCTCATCGCCCCTCCTGTTTTTTTGCGCGATTACGAAGGTCGGCAATCCATTTGACGACTTCGGTGTCATCCGGAACGATCCGGCTGTACGCCTCGTAATGCTCCATCGCGCAGGTGTAATCCCCGAGATACAAGTCGCACAAAATCGCAAGGTTCCTGTGCGCATACGGGAAGTCGGCGGACTGTGTGAGGGCCGCCTCATAACTCGTGCGTGCTTTTGCAAACTGTGTTTTGCGCCGCTGCACCATACCGAGTTCGTTATAGGCGACAGGCTGTTTTGGATCCGATTGCAGCGCCTTGTTCAGGCTGGCCTCGGCGCGGTCCAGGTCGCCGGTTCGCGCGTATGCCATGCCGAGATCGATGTGCGCTGCCGTCAATGCGGGCATCTTCTCGGTCATTTTAAGCAGCAAGGCAATGCCCGGTTCGTACCGCTCCTCCTTCAGCATGCCCACTGCTGACTCGTAGTTGGCACGAATTTCATCGGTGACGTCCACGCCGTGGGCGATCGCGCTGGGCGATTTCGAGGGGTCGGAGACCTGCGCCACCGGCGATCCGACCACATGACTGTCGGTGGCGCCAAGGAAGCCGCTGCTCGTTTCGTGTTTCGCATAGCGGCCCGGCATCAGCTCGGTGAGCCTGCTGAGACTCTTCTCGGTCCACGAGTTGAAGACACCGGCGTGCAATAATTCGATGTTCTTCTCGTGGACGTTGATGGCTTTTTCCTCGAACGGAAACGCAGCCTCATCGAGCTTGTTCTTGAACTCCTCCAGATCCTCTGGTTTTAAGTCGTCCGGCCGCTCCGACTCGAGCAGTGAGCGGCTGAAATTGGAGTAGGTCTCGGCCATGTAATACGTCGCTGCCGCGGTCGCCTCGTCGATTCCGTAGTCCACCAACCGGCCCAGCGCCGCAATCGTGGCATCCATGCGCTGTTTCTTATCCTGCAAGCTGGTCTCGAAGGGTTGCCGCAGCTTCACGACGACGAAATTTCCATAGAGTTGTTCTGCGAGAACGAGGGCCGAGCCCGCCGCAAGCGTCCGGGTCCGACCGGTCCTTTCCG